>JAICEG010000288.1 GCA_025924295.1 Vicinamibacteria bacterium | reverse complement strand
CTCGATGGCAGCACGTTGTATCTGTCGCTGACGGCGATCTTCGTGGCACAGGCCGCTGGCATCGAGCTGACAGTGGGGCAGCAGTTCGTGCTGCTGCTCACACTGATGCTCTCGAGCAAGGGTGTCGCGGGCGTCCCGCGCGGCGCGCTCGTGATTCTGCTGGGCACCGTGACGTCGTTTGGCCTGCCTGCCGAGCCGGTGTTCGTCATTCTCGGGATCGACGCCGTGCTCGACATGCTGCGCACGTCCGTCAACGTGCTCGGCAACTGCCTCGCGACCGTGGTGATCGCACGGTGGGAAGGAGAGTTTCAGGACCCTTCTCCCAGCACTCAGGCTCGGATCGCCAAGGTTCGAGTGTAGTTTCTATTTGTACCTCAGTGCCTCACTGCCTCTGTGTGTCGTGGTTGGTAGCGCGTCGAAGCTTACGTTGAAAGAGCGCCCCTATCATGCACGGCGCGTCGCAGCGCGGCACGTTCGACGGCATGGTCCGCAACCACGCTCGCGATATCCAGCCAGGGGCGTGGCAATCGGCTCTCGAGTGCAGGCAACGCCTGGTGAATCGTGTTGTCGGGGCAGATCAAGAAGTCAGCGCCGATCGACGCGAGCTTGTTAGCCGACGACAGCATCAGCTCCGCGACGCCGGCCCAGTCGCGGCCTTCGATGCACTTCATGTACTCGGCCAGTGAATGCGTATGCATCGAGACTTCTGGATGATCGTGCCTGCCGATGATGCGAGCACCTTCCATGCAGATCGTCCGGTAGCAGAGGGCAGCGCCTTCGGCAGAACACGCAACGATGCCAATGTGGCCGGACACGTATTACCTGCGAGCGGCGGGCCAGAGAGCGATCGCATCGGGGAGCACTCGCCGTGCCAGGCGCAGCGCCGAAACAACCCGCGCGAGTGCGCGCTCCTGTCGCGGTGTCCACGACATCCCGTACTGTTCGCGCACCTGTGGCGGCAGCATTCCCACGGTGATCGTGCGATTGATCCAGGCGGCCGGCGCCACCATCCACGCCCCGGTAGGTGAGAGGACGGCCTTCGCCAGCTCGCGACCCTGTGCGCCCACGGCGATGGTCCCCGATGCATACGTGCGATCGAGGTAGCCACGCAGGTCGTTCCAGGTGCGTGGCACCTCGTCCTCTCGCGCGTTGAGCGCGACGGCGATTGGGAACGCTTCGATGCAGTATTTGTCGCGCTCGGCGGCCGTGAGCGGTCCGATCAGCCGTTCGTAGACGAGGATCACCGATTCGAGCAGCGTCGCGTGCACCCACAAGACGAGGGAGGGATCTTCCGCCGAGTAGCGCGTTCCCGACGGGTAGCACCCTGTCGACTCTGACAGCTCACCGTTGACGCGCCGATGAATGGTGCGGATGCCTTCGAGCGCTCGCTCGCGTGTCGGCTCGTCTCCGAACGTCAGTGCCAGCATGGCGTGGATGGTGTGGAACAGACGTGAGGCGGCCGCGTAAGGCGTGCCTCGGAACCCGCTGTGGTCGAACACGCCGGCGGCGACGAGCGGGTGCGCGAGCTGCAGCAGGATGGCGCGCCCCCAGCCGAGCAGCACCATGCGCTCGGCGTTGATGCGCCAGGAGATTGATGTACGGGACTGGGCGAACCGGTGCACGGACGTGACGTCGGCGTGCGAGGTCACGGTGACACCATATCCTGTCTTCAGGTCCGCCGCTGGTTGGGCGTGTCTTCGGCGGTCGGCTCAGATTCTCCGCCAGGCTTGCTGTTGTGGCGCCAGATCCATCCTGCAATCCCGAAGAGGGCCAGCCCCACGGCGCCACGCCGGATTGTCCGCCATTTTCCACCCTGTCCCTCGTCCTGGGGCAGCAGCATCTCGCGATACGCACCGAGCGCCTCCGGGCTCGATACCTCCTGGGCGCGCTGGCGCTTGACTGGTCGATCGGGTCGATCAGCTCGATCGGGTCGATCGGGCACTGGCACCCAGCGGGTGATGAAGGCGAAGGTCTCTGACGCGCATTGCGGGCACTGCTGGGCGTCATGGACCTCGTCGCAATCGAGACAGAGGCGCGCGGACCGCAATTGCATGCGATCAAGTGTACCCGCTTCGCGCTTGGACTATGGTCGCCAGGTTGCAGTTGATTGCGTAGGCCGGGTCCTGTTTTGTGACCCGGCGGGTCTGCAGATTGAGACGCCTGGTGGGTCTAAAGATCAAGACCCGCGCACGGCGGGCGATTACGAGACGATCTGTCGTGCGACCTGAAAGAGCCCGGGGGCGCGGCGATCCAGGTCGGCCTGCCATGCCTCGGTCAACCCGAGCTTCGTGCAGACGGCATCCTCGAGCAGGTTCGTCTCATCGGCCGGGCAGCCGAAGCCGTAGCGATGGGCGAGGCGGTTCGCCATATAGGTCACGGACGATTCAAGGGCGTGTGTCGTGCTCGCCGACGGATCGTGGTGGAACTGCACCGGGCCTTCGAGGGCCGAGGGCAGCTGCCACTGGCGCAGCAGGCGGGCGCCAATCTGCGGATGCCGATCGCGGCACACCGTGTCGATTTCCTGTGCCGACGGCGTGGGCACGCCGAACTTGATGAAGTCGCGTGACAGCTTGAGGATGAGCAGCTTGCCCATGTCGTGCAGCAGGCCGCACATGAACGCCTCGTCGGCATCGACGCCGGCGCGCTCGGCCACCAGTCGCGCGAGGTAGGCCGTCCCGATCGCGTGATCGACCAGTTCGCGGCCCTGCGGCCCGTACACATTCGCGCCCTGCAGGCGCGAGGTGAAGCACACGGCCAGCACCACGTTGCGCACCGGACCGGTGCCCATGCGCACGATCGCGTCGTTGACGGTCGTGACCTCCTGCATCGGCGCGCAGTACGCCGAGTTGGCCAGGCGCAGCACGCGTGTGGCCAGTACCTGATCCTTCGTGATCACGCGCGCCAGTCGCGTGATGCTGACGTCGGGATCAAGCGCGAGCGACATGACGTCGGCCGCCAGTGCCGGCAGCATCGGCATCGCCGAATCGCCGGCATCAGCCCATTCACCCGATTCGACCCACTCGGCCCAGGTAGCGTGACCGCTCATTGCGTTGCACTCCTCGTCACGATCAGCTCGACGTAAAGCTCTGCCTTGTTCATGCGGAACGGACACAACACCCGCTGCACATCGCTGACGTACTTCGTGTAGAAGTCTGATCCGACAGTCACCGTGGGCACCGAGATCGCCCACGTCTCGCCCTTGGCGTGTGCCATCCGCGTCCGGAACGATCCCGCGATCATGTTCGTCAACTCGCCGATGGCATCGTGCAGTTCGCCGTTGACGCTGGCCGGCTCGACGCCGAGCATCGACGCGGTGATCGCCTGCGCGGCGTCGAGCGTGCTGTAGAACACGACCAGGCCCACCGTCTTGCCGGCGAAGGCGACGGTGCCGACCACGTTGGCACCCGGTTTCAGCGCGTCCTCCGACGTCGGTGACGCCGCTTCCAGATCCTGGAAGACCATGGTCTTGAACACATCGCGGGTCGCTGCGGTGAGCTCGTCGATGAACAAGCTGTCGATTGCGGCTGTTGGTGGCATCGGAGGTTACCGAGCGAGGACGGCCTCGATCTTCTCCTTCATCGTGTCGGGAGTGAACGGCTTCACGACGTAGCTGTTGACACCCGCCTTGAGCGCCTCGACGATGTCGTCCTTGGCCGCGTTGGTAGTGACCATCAGCACCGGCGTGTCCTTGATCTCAGGCATCGATCGGACGGTGCGGATGAAATCGATGCCGCTCATTTCCGGCATGTTCCAGTCGGTGATAATCACGTCCACCGGGCCGGCACTGAGACGATCGAGCCCCTCTTTGCCGTTGCCGGCTTCGGCCACGTCCTGGTGTCCGAGCTTGTTCAGCGTGTTGATGATGATCCGGCGCATCGTGCTCGAGTCGTCGACGATCAGAAAGCGCATGTTGATATCCTGAGCAGTCCCGGTGAGGGACGTCGGTCAAGGTTTTAATCGGCGAGGCGGGAGGAAGGTTTAACCAGAAATGTCGAATCAAACTGGCAACATGCCGGGTCCGACCGACTTGCTCACGCTCAATCGCGCCGCCACCGTCGCGCGCCTGCTGTCCGGCGTCGCGCACGAGGTGAACAACGCTCTCCAGGTCATCGGAGGGACCACCGAGCTCCTTCAGACAACGCCCGGATTACCCCAGTCAGTGCTCGACAGCCTGCAGCGCATTGCCGTGCAGAACACTCGTGCGGCAACTGCGATTCAAGAGGTCATGACCTTTGCGCGTCAGAAGGTCGATGGAGTTGCGCGCACGAATCTGCGCGAGATTGCCAATCGATCGGCGGCGCTGCGTTCGTTCGCCATCGGGCGCGCACGCTTGTCGATTGCCGTTGACGCTCCACCGACGGGCCGATTTCTCGTGAATGGCAACGCCGGGCTCCTGCAACTCGCGATGCTCAACCTGATCGTCAATGCCGAGCAGGCACTCGCCGGTCAGCAGGGCGGCGCGATTCGCGTCGCGCTGGAGGAGGCGCCGGGGTACGTAGTCTTACGGGTCTCGGACAACGGTCCAGGAGTCGAGCAAACGGCTGCCGAGGATGTCTTCGCATCGTTCTTCACCACGAGGTCGCGTGAAGAGGCGAGCGGCCTGGGACTCTCGGCCGCGCGGCTGGTGGCCGAGCAATGTGGCGGAACGTTGACGATCGAGGATCGAGGCCCCGGCGCCACCTTCGTGATGCGGTTGCCGGCGGCGTAGGGGAGTGGGTACCAGAGCCTAGAGTCCGAAGCCTAATGCCGTTACGCGGCGCCGCGTTCGAGATTCAGCCGATGGAGTTTGTCGATGAACGTCGTCCGGCTCAAGTTGAGGAGCCGCGCGGCCTGGCGCTTGTTGCCCCCGGTCTTCTCGAGGCAGCGCAGGATCAGTTCACGCTCGAGTTGTGATACGAGCGAGGTGAAGTTCAATCCTTCGTCCGGGATGGCGACCGTCGGCACGAGCATCGACCCTGCACGCTCACGGACATCATCTGGCAGCGTCTCGGGACCGATCTCCGCCTTGGTTGCGGCCATGGCGACGGCGTGCTCGATGGCGTTCTCGAATTGGCGGATGTTGCCCGGCCAGTCGTAGGCCATCAGCGCACGCAACGCCTCCTGCGTCACGGTTTTGACGGGGACGTTGTTGTCCGTGCACGACTTGCGCACGAAGTACTGCGCCAGGAGCGGGACATCCTCACGCCGCTGCCTGAGCGCGGGCAGCGTCACCGGGATGACGTTGAGCCGGTAGAACAGGTCCTCGCGGAACGTGCCTTCCTTGACCAGCTTGCGCAGGTCGGTGTTGGTAGCGGCGATCACCCGGATATCGAGGCGCATTGGCCGCGACTCGCCGACCCGTTCGATCTCGCGCTCCTGCAGAGCGCGTAACAGCTTTGCCTGCAGCGGGAGCGACATCGATGCGACTTCATCGATGAACAACGTGCCGCGATGCGCCAGCTCGAATCGTCCCGCGCGGGAGTTCACAGCGCCGGTGAACGCACCCTTGACGTGCCCGAAGAGCTCGGCTTCGGCCAGCGTCTCGGGAATGGCGGCCGCGTTGAACCCGACGAAACGCTCGTTGGCGCGCGGGCTGTTGTGATGAATCGTGCGGGCGATGAGTTCCTTGCCGGTGCCGGTTTCACCGTGAATGAGCACGGTGCTGTTCATCGGCGACACCAGTTCGAGCGTGGTGAAGAGCGCCTGCATGGTGCTGTGGCGGCCGATGATGTTCTCGAACCTGAATTTTCCCTTGAGCTGCGCCTTGAGCTCCGCGTTCTCCTCGCGCAGGCGCTGCTGCTCGAGCCCGGCGTGCAGCACGCGTGAGAGCTGCGAGAGCTGGAAGGGCTTGATGAGGAAGTCGACAGCCCCCCGCTTGATCGCCGCGACCGCTTCCGCGACCCCGCCAAACCCGGTCATCACGACCGCCCTGATTTCCGGATAGCGATCGAGTGCTTCGTCCAGTACTGTCATGCCGTCAGCGTCCGGCAGCCGGAGATCGACGACGAGCCCATCGTAGGCAAACGAGCGCAAGCGCTCGATGGCATCGGCCGCGTCGGCGGCCTGCGCCGCCGCAAATCCATTGGATTCGAGGCTGGCGACGATGGTTTGGCGCAGATCAAGATCGTCTTCGACGACAAGAATGGACGGCAGGGCGCGTTGGCTCATAAATTCACTACGTCAAGTTATCGTCGGATCGTCGGTGCACCGACATACCCAACAGTACCCCGGAGTGGGAGGGCCTCGGAGTTCGTTAACGTTTTTTGAAGTCTACTGCCGGTTTGCCGATTGAACGACATTCCGGCCGTGTCGTAAGCCTGGCAGGGGAGCAACTCGAATGCCATCAGTGCAGCTGCCCAAAAAGGAAGCGCTCATTGTAGACGACGATGTGCGTGCGAGGGAACTGCTTTCGGAGTTTTGTCGGGGCCAGGGGTTCGAGGTGGCCACGGCCCACGACGGGCGGGCCGCGATTGCCGCGATCACTCGCGATCCCGGCCAGTTCGCCTTGATCATCACGGACCTCAACCTGCCCGGTGCCGACGGCTTCGACGTCCTCCGGGCGGCGCGCGAAGTCAATCCCTCTGTGTACGTGGTGATGATTACCGGCTACGCCACCATCGATTCGGCAGTACGGGCAGTCCGCGAGGGCGCCTACGACTATCTTGCCAAGCCGTTTGCACTCGGCCAGCTCGAAGTCGTGCTGACACGGGTACGGGATCGCATGGCACTCGAAGAGGAGAACCGAGAGCTCTCGAAGCGCGTGAGCCGCGACGGATCGAGTGTGCCGGTTGATCTGGGATGGCGCCTCCAGGCGATCGAGGAACGGCTCGCCCACATCGAGGCACTCTTGCGCACAAGGGGCTGAACTCAACTTGAAACT
>JAICEG010000287.1 GCA_025924295.1 Vicinamibacteria bacterium | reverse complement strand
TTCTCGTCGTACAGGCGATTCAACGTCTCGAGCAGCATCGGCCGCCGCTCTTCCATCGGCACGCCATCGCGCTTCCACTCGCGCCGCGCTTCATCGGAAGCCACCATCCAGGACTCGAGATCCATCGGCAGCCATGCATCGAGCGCCTCACGCAGCAAGCCCGCCAGCGCCGGTGCACGGCCGCCAGTCGAAAACGCGACGGTCACACCTGCGCGCCGGACAACACTGGCCGCGTACGCGCTGGCGTGTGCCGGATCGTCGACGGCGTTCACGAACACGCGTCGCTGCTCTGCTGCCGCAAGCACCTGCTCGTTCACCGAGGGCGGTGCCGCTGCCACCACGTACCACACATCGTCGAGGTCGCCCGGATCGAACTCACGACGGACGATCTTCACGCCCGAATGAGAGAACTCGGGTCGAATCTCTGGCGCAACGACGGTGACCTGTGCTCCGTCGGCGAGCAGACCTGCAAGTTTCCCCGCGGCAACGCGTCCGCCGCCAACGAGGAGCACGCGGCGACCACTCAGCTTCAGAAAGACGGGATACATGAAACCATCCGGTAGTTCAAACTTCCCTGTTCTCGCTTCTCGAGAACCGTGAACCAAGAAGCGTGAACGACAAGTCCTTCCTCCTATGCCGTCACACCCTGCGGCGCGACAACGCGCTCGAAGTCCGACAACGCGCGTCCGATGCGAACGGGCTGCTCGACCCGATCTGCCATCACCTCGGCGGTCTTGTAACCGTTGCCGGTGATGCAGACGACGACCGACTCGTTCGACTTGATGACGCCGCGGCGCACGAGCGCACGCGTGGCCGCAAGCGTCGTGCCTCCGGCCGGCTCGGTGAAGATCCCTTCGGTGCACGCGAGCAGGCCGATGGCATCGAGAATCTCGTCATCGCTGACCATCGCGCCGCTGCCACCGGTTTCCTTGACGACCTTGACGACCTGGAATCCATCGGCCGGATTGCCGATCGCAAGCGACTTCGCGATGGTGTCGGGCTTCACCGGGTCGGGGAACTCGAGACCAGCCTCGAGCGCACGAATGACGGGGGCAGAACCTTCTGGCTGGGCTGCATGAATACGTGGCAGCGGTCCCTCAACCAGGCCCACTTCACTGAACTCGCGCAGTCCCTTGAAGATGCGCGGCAGCAGCGTGCCTCCGGCCACCGGCGACACGATGTGATCGGGATATCGCCACCCGAGCTGCTCGGCGATCTCGAAGCCCATCGTCTTCGCGCCTTCGGCGTAGTAGCTCCGCAGGTTGATGTTGGCGAATCCCCAGCCATAGCGATCGGCTATCTGCGTGCAGAGGCGATTCACATCGTCGTAGTTCCCTTCAACAGCGACGACGTGCGGACGATAAATCGCGGCGCCGAGAATCTTCGCGGGCTCGAGATTGTGCGGGATGAATACGTAACACTGCAGGCCGAGACGTGCGGCGTGTGCTGCGACGCTGCCCGCCAGATTTCCGGTCGACGCGCATCCGAACACGGGGAAGCCGAGCTCGACGGCCTTCGTGGCCGCGACCGACACGACGCGATCTTTGTACGAGAAGGTTGGATGGTTCACCGAGTCGTCTTTGATGTAGAGCTCGGCGACACCAAGCGCTTCTGCAAGACGCGTCGCGCGGACGAGAGGAGTGAAGCCCGAGTAGAAACCGGTGCGCGGCTCGTTGACAGGCAGCAACTCCATGTAACGCCACAACGAACGAGGACGCGACTCAATGAGCTCGCGGCTGATGACCTTGCGGACAGCCTCGTAGTCGTAGGTGACTTCGAGCGGACCGAGGCAGTCGCTGCATACCCAACTGGCCTTCGGCGGGTAGGTCGCACCACAGAGGTGACAGGTCAACCCGGCCACGAACTTCATACCGTTCTCCTCACTACTCCCGACTCGAGGACCCGCGATCCCTGGTCGTCTACGCCGAGCGTCCGCACTGCGGCTTCAATTCCTGCCTGTTGATACATCGACGCCAACCGCCTCGCGACGTCGGTGGCCCCGGCCTTCACCAGCAATGCGACTGAGGGCCCGGCCCCGCTCAGGAACGCGCCCAGCACGTCCGCATCATCGATCTCCAGCGTTTCCCGGAGGAGCGGCACCAGCGAGGACCGTGCCGACTGGTGCAGGCGGTCCTTCACCGCTTCACGCAATCGATCGTACTCACGGTGCTGCAGGGCGTGCACCAATGCGAGCACACGCTGCATGTTGAAAATCGCGTCGGCTCGTGACACTTCGCGCGGCAATGCGGCGCGAGCCTTGGCCGTCGCAAGTCCGACCGTCGGGGTCGCGACGACGAGTTGCAGGTCTCCGGGCCACGACCAGCGCAGCGCATACGGCGCGGCGCCAGCGACCTCGACCACTGAGTTGAACCCACCAAAGAGTGCCGGAGCCGCGTTATCCGCATGCCCCTCGGCCTGGGTCGCTGCCCCAAGCAGATCCGGATCGTCCAGGACCCTGGTCACTCGCTCGAACACCCTGATACCAGCGACGCTGGCGGCGGCACTACTACCAAGGCCGGCGGCCATCGGAATGTCGCTCGTCACATCGACGACAACCGAGGGCGCGCGTCTCCCGGTTCGCTGAGCCGCGATCTCGAAGGCACGCTCCACCGCGTTGCCACCCGACACCGCTGGAACGCTCCGCGCCACCATTAACTTGCAGTGACCATCGTCGCGGATGTCGACGATCCTGGCTCGGAGGTATAACTCGACGGCAACGCCCAACGTATCGAAGCCGCCACCCAGGTTGGCGACCGAGCCCGGGACCACGATCTCGTCCCCGACCGCCGCGTCAGCGCGAATGTCTGCGGTCTTACTTGTAGAACTCGCTTGTGTCGGCGAAATTGGCAACGCTAGTCCCTCGTGCCACCGACCTTGCTATTCGATCGGCCTCGGGCCGCCCCCAACACAAGCGAGCAGCAGCGTAAGTGACACGAAATAAAAACGATATCACGAATCCTGACCCAGAAGCATGGGCAGCGCGAGCGGTGGGTCGGCGTGCCAATCGGCCTGGCTCAACTCGTCGAGCGCCTCGAGAAGTGCCGTCTCTGCACAGGGTTCGACGGTGATGACAAAGGGAAGCCGGTCTTTGGGATAGCCCGGTTCCTGGAGAACCGCGTCGAGATTGACGTCCTGTCGGGCCAGTGCGGCGGCAATCGTGGCCAGGATGCCCGGCTGGTCCTTCACGACGAACCGGAGGTAGTACGGCATGGGGGGCGGGGCGACAAACGTGGCCGGCGTCCACTCCTCAGCTTCGCTTCGCGTTCCTCTTTGCGTCAGCGCCAGCAGGTCCGATACGACGGCAACCGCGGTGGCGGGACCACCGGCGCCGGCACCGCTGAAACTGCTTTCGCCACCATAACGGCCGTAGATGCTGACCACGTTGTTGGCGCCCTCGTTCCGTCCGAAGCTCGATCCCTGCGGGACGAGCACCGGTCCGACGAAGCCGTAGAAACCGGTCCCAGTGGCCTGGACCCGGGAGACCTGTCGAATCGTGCAGCCCAGGCGCGTGGCGTATTGGAAGTCGGCACTCGACAGCGGACGAATCGAGCGGCGCGGAACGTCCTGCAACTTCAGATGTCGATGAAACGCGATGCCCGCGAGCACGACGAGTTTGGCCGCGGCATCGAAGCCGTCGACGTCTGCGGTCGGATCGGCTTCGGCATAACCGAGGCGCTGCGCATCGGCAAGGACGATGTCCATTGGCTCGCCGGTCGCGGACATCCGACTGAGGATGTAGTTGCACGTGCCGTTGAGAATGCCCGCGACGCCCGTCAGCGAATCACCGGCAAGCCCTTCTCTCACGCCGTGGATCAACGGCACGCCGCCGCCTACCGCCGCCTCGAACCGCAGCCTGACGCCGGCACTCGATGCGGCTTTGAGGAGCTCAGGGCCATGCGCCGCGAGCAACATCTTGTTGGCGGTCACGACCGACGCGCCGCGCTCGATCGCCTGGCTGACCCACTGGTGCGCGGGGTTGACGCCACCAACGACTTCGACCACGACGTCCGGCGATGCATCGAGGACTTCGTCGTAGGTTTCCGTCCACACCACCGAGGCCGGCACCCAGTCGGCGCGCTTGCGGGAGACGTCGCGGTTGAACACGTGCGTCAGCCGAAGTCGGCTGGCCAACTCGGGGCGCTCGACGAGAATTCGAGCAACGGAGGCGCCGACAGTGCCGAAGCCAAGGAGCGCAACTCGGAGTGGGGCTTTCGACTCTGGGCTTTCGGCTCTGGACTCTCGGCTACGGGCTTTGGGTTCGGGACTTTGAGCTTGGGGCATCGCTCTACAGTTTACAAGCCTTGCCCGCCGAAGCGCCGACGGCGCGAAGGCGGATGCTGATACCGTACACTGAACGAAGAACATGGAGCGAAATCCCGGAGCCGAGAGCCGAGAGCCCAGAGCCCCCTTTACCATCGGGATCATTCAGGATCATGCGACGTCGGACGTCGCCGCGAACCTGCAGCGAACCGACCGCCTCGTGCGCGAAGCCGCGGGCAAAGGGGCTCAGATCGTGTGCCTGAAGGAGCTCTTTCAGGCGCCGTATTTCTGCAAGTCGCAGCACAGCGACCGGTTCGATCTTGCCGAACCGATTCCGGGGCCTACGACAGACGTCATGCAGCGGCTCGCGCACGAGCTCGGCGTCGTGCTCGTCGTCCCGATCTTCGAGCGGCAGGCCGCCGGGGTCTATCGCAACTCAGCCGCCATCATCGACGCGGACGGATCGCTGCTCGGCACCTACCGGAAGATGCACATCCCGGACGATCCGCTGTTCAACGAGAAGTACTACTTCACGCCCGGCGATGCCGACAGAGGCGCCGACACGTCGACCCGCCTCGGCGGCTTCAAGGTCTGGAAGACGCGATTCGCAACGATTGGCGTGCTGATCTGCTGGGACCAGTGGTACCCGGAAGCGGCGCGCATCACGTCCCTGCTCGGCGCCGAAGTGCTCTTCTATCCCACGGCCATCGGGTGGCATCCATCCGAGCGCACCGAGTGGGGCCAGGCACAGGTCGACGCGTGGCGGACGATCCAGCGATCGCACGCGATCGCCAACGGCGTGTACGTCGCTGCCCCGAATCGCATCGGCCACGAGGACGAACCGGGAACCAACGGCATCACCTTCTTCGGGCACTCCTTTGTGGTCGATCCCTTCGGACGATACATTGCGGAGGCAGGCGAACGCGAAGAGATCCTGATCGCGCAGTGCGACCCGGCGCTCATCGAGACCGTGCGGCGCAACTGGCCGTTCCTCCGCGACAGGCGCATCGACGCGTACGGTCCGATTCTCAGTCGGTATCTTGGCGCGTGAGCCTCGAGCGCCCCGTGAACAAAAGCGGGCCTGGTTCCCGGTTCCGCATGCCCGCGGAATGGGAATCCCATCGCGCAACGTGGATCGCGTGGCCACATCACGAGCCTGACTGGCCCGGGAAATTCGGTCCGATCCCATGGGTCTATACCGAGATCGCGCGCGCGCTCGCGTGGTTCGAACCGGTGGAAATCCTCTGTCAGTCAGAGGAGATCGTCGAGTCGGCCAGGGAGATGCTGAAGGCGCACGGAGCGCGGCTCGACCGCATCCGTCTTCACGTGGTCGCGACCGATCGCGTGTGGTTACGCGACTCTGCGCCGATCGGCGTGCGCGACGCAGCCGGTGACGTCGTCCTCCTCGACTGGAAGTTCAATGCGTGGGCCAAGTACGACAACTGGGCGCTCGACGATCGAGTCGGCGCCGCCATCGCATCAATCACGGGCCTGCGCCGTGAAGAGCCGGGCCGACGCAACGGCGAACGAATCGTCCTGGAAGGCGGCGGCATCGACGTCAACGGCGATGGCCTCCTGCTGGTGACGGAAGAGTGGCTGCTGAGTGACGCGCAGGTACGGAACCCGGGACTGTCGCGCGGCGACTACGAGCAGATCTTCGCGGAGTGGCTTGGCATCGACCGCACGATCTGGCTTGGAGAAGGTTGCGTCGGCGACGACACTCACGGCCACATCGACGACATCGCACGATTCGTCGCGCGCGACACCGTGGTGCTCGCCGTCGAAGAAGACTCGAGTGACGAGAATCACGAGCGATCGACGGACAACCTTCGTCGCCTCGAGCTCGCATCGAGGGCGCCCGGGGTCGCTGCCCTTCACATCGTCAAGCTGCCGTTTCCGCGCGCGGTCGTCATGAACGGCGAGCGCCTGCCGGCAAGCTATGCCAATTTCTATATTGGCAACGGTGTCGTGCTCGTACCGACCTTCAACGATCCCGACGACCGCGTCGCACTCGACATCCTGGCGAACCTGATGCCGTCACATCGCATCGTCGGTATTCACGCCGTCGATCTCGTCTGGGGGCTCGGCACGCTGCATTGCTTGACACAACAGGAGCCTGCTCCGCTCAATTCTTGATCTTCGATCCTTGATTGGTGATTGGTTGTTGATTTGAGATTGTTGATGGTTGATTTGGTCCGTCGTCGCAAATACGCGGGCGCAGCTTTCGATCACCAATCGAAAATCAACAATCAACAACCAATCAACAATCACAGATCATCAAATTGACAATTGATTGATCAGCGAGCGGAGATGGCAAGCGAGACACTGACAGCAGCCCCTGGCATCGCGACCCCTGCGATCTCCTGGTAGCTCACGTCGAACAGATTAGTTCCGTCGACGAACAGATCGACGTTGCGAGTGATTCGTCGGCCCAGGCGCGTGTCGAGCACGACATAGTCCGACGTGCCCGTCGTCCGCGATCGCTGGCGATACTCGAGGCGCGGCGCCACGCGGAAACCAGCTGGCAAGGGCATGGCAAGAGCCGCAGTGAACGACTGTGGGGCGTAGTCGAGCACGTACTTCGAGAGCTGGTCCACTGTC
>JAICEG010000286.1 GCA_025924295.1 Vicinamibacteria bacterium | reverse complement strand
GCGTCGGCGAATGCTTTGTTCACGACCACGTTCGGCTCGCCACGATCGATGTCTCCGCGCTCGATGGTGCGCCCGCGGAGCAGTGTCATGCCCAGCGCCTCGTTGAAGCTCCCGCCGATGGCGCGGAAGAACACCCACGGTCGGATGCGCGTCGGGTCGTCGAGCTCTCCCTCGACCCGTAGCCCATTGCCATAACATCCTGAGCCGATGGGCAGGCAAGTCGTTGTCGATGCGGCAATCACACGGGGCACCGCTGCCCGGCGATCGAGAATGCGAAGGTGCACGTCGACGGCGGCTGCGCGAGTCGGATATTTGGTTTCGGGCAGTCCGATGCTGAACGTCAAGGCCGACGCGGGATCGAAGCCGGGATCCACTGCGCGCAGCTTTTGAAAGCTTCGCACCATGAGACCGGATGCCACGAGCAGGATCAATGCGAGCGCGACCTGTCCGCCCATGAGCAGCTGACGGGCCCGGTAGCTTCCTCGTGTCGCGGTCTGGCCACGGCCATTCTCGTGCAGCGTCGCCGCGAGCGGGGTCAGGCGCAACAACGGAATCGCTCCGAACATCGCCGCCGCAAGCAGGCTGAGTCCGAGCGAGAACACGAGCACGACGCCATCGATCCGGATTTCATTCAGGCGCGGCAGGCTTGCCGGACCGAGGGCGACGAGCAGTTGCACGCCGCCCCATGCGAGCGCGAGTCCGAGCGTGCCGCCGACGAGAGCCAGGAGCGCGCTCTCCGTGAAGAAGTAGCGTGCGACCCCACGATTGCCGGCACCGAGCGCACGGCGAACTGCGACCTCCCGCTGCCTGGTTTCGGATCGAACCAGGAACAGATTGGCGACGTTCGCACACGCAACCAGCAGGACGAGACCCGCGGAGGCCAGCAGGACCCACAACGCCGTGGCAATGCGCCCGACCATCAGGTCCTGAAGCGGCGCGGCTGCAGACACCATCCCGGTCTGGTTCGGAACCCTGCGCGAGAGATCCTGGATGAGCGTCGTGATCTCCGCCCGGGCAGTCTCGATCGTGGAGTCGTCACGCAATCGTGCGATGCCATTGAGTGAAAAGAGGAACGAGGCGTTGGCTCGCGTTGATTGCGCCGCCGTCCACAAGTCAATACGGTTGTCGGGAAAACTGAACGATGCGGGCATGACGCCGATGACTTCGGTCGGCACCCCGTTGAGCGGCACCGAGCGGCCGACGATGCCCGGGTCGCTGCCGAATCGTCGCACCCAGAGACCATGAGACATCACTGCAACGGGTGCCGCACCGGTTTCGCCTTCGGCTTCCGTAAACCAGCGCCCGAGCGATGGCGACACCCGCAAGACCGTGGCGAGCGATGGCGTCGCGCGGCTGATCCTGATCCGCTCCGGCGTCCCTCCTCCGGTCAGTGTCGCCGCGCCGAAGTCGTAGACGGCCACGCCCTCGAGCGTGCGTGCGTGATCGGCCAGCTGGTAGTAGAGCTGCCATGCCATCGACGTCAGGCCGGAGCGCATACCTCGCGCGGGGACGCCATAGTCGAGCGCGATCAGCCTGCCGGACTCCGGATACGGCAATGGGTTCAGCACGACGCGATGCACCACGGTGAAGATGGACGCATTGGCTGCGATCGCCAGCGCCAGCGTGAGCGCAGCAGCCAGGGTGAAGACCGGCGTGCGCACCAGTCGGCGCGCCGCCTGTCGAATCTCTTGCGCGGTTGTGTCCATGACTCCTGCCTTCGGTCTTGCAAGCATGCGTTCACGTTCGCGGCGAGTCCGCGCCGCCCGTCCGTATCGTTCCGACGCCGCGAGCACGAGCAGCCCGGCGAGTTCCCGGCTCCAGAGATGCGCGCGTCGCCAGACGGTCGCGTCACGCGCGTCAGTCAGGCGCCGCGCGAACATTTCTTCCATCGCGGCGCCGTACTCGCGACGGAGTGCCTCGGGGGATAGCCGCATGAACCAGCGGTACAACCACATTGCCTACGCTCGCTGCGGGTACAACTTGCGTTGCCGTGCTGCGCGCACGAGCGCGGCGAGGCGCTCGGCCTCCTGCGCCGCGGCGCGGCGGCCGGCCTTCGTCAGCGTGAAGTACTTGCGCCGCGGATCGACATCCTCCGGCCCTGCCACCGGTGAAACGAGGCCTTCTTCGGTCAGGCGGCGAAGCACCTGATACAGCGCACCGGTCGTGGGATCGAGGCGACCGTCGGATTGCTCCTCGACGTCTTTCCCGATCGCGTAGCCGTGTGATGGGCCGTGGCCGAGGGCAAGCAGGACGTGGAACACGAGGTCGGGCAGTGCCTGTGCGGGTGCGCTGTCGGCTTCCTTCATGCGATCCCTTGGACGGAGCGCGCGCCGGAAAGGTTGCATGAACGCAAACTATAGTTGATGACACTATAGTGCGACCAACTCGCGGAACGCCTGCCGGCCGCAGGCGAACCTGGACGATGCCCGAAGCCGGAAAATCCGGCCTCCGAGCGCCAGCCCCGGATGCGCTGGCCGAAGCCCCCGCCCGGCCCTATAATCTCGAAGCTTTATTGATTGCCAGGCATCCACAACACACGTCACGGAGGTCCGTCATGCTTCCCAGTCGTTCTCGTGTTGCGCCCCTCGCGCTGCTGATGTGTTCGTCCGTGATCGCAATCGGGTGTGGCGGCACGACGAGTGAGCCGCCGGCGGCATCAACGGCGCCTGCGGCATCGTCGGCGCCAGCTGCGCGCAACAGCCACCAGGACTGGCCAACGGGGGACTATAGGGTGGTCGAGGGGTGGCCCAAGCCGCTGCCCGATACCGACCACTCGCACGCCGGTTGGACGTGGGGTTCGTTTGGCGGCGTGTACGCCGAGAACCCGGACCGCATCTGGGTCGCGATGCGCGGTGAACTGCCGCTCCCGGAGGGCGCTGCGCCGTGGACGCCGTACGTCGCCCTGCAACCACCGCGCGGCAACTCCACCGGCAACGGAGACGGGATCTCGGCCACCTGTCAGCCCGAGCCGAAGCGCGGATGGGAGCGTCGCTTCCAGCATTCGATCCTTGTGTTCAACGGTGCCGGCGACCTGATCGACCAGTGGCCGCACCTCGACAAGTTGTTCTCGCAGCTGCCCTGCGGGCGCGGGCCGCATCAGATCAAGATCAGCCCGTACGACAAGGAGAAGCACGTCTGGATCATCGACGACCAGCTGCACGTGATTTACCGGTTCACCTACGACGGCAAGCTGGTGCACACGCTCGGCGAGCTCGGAAAGAGGGGCCGCGGTCCGAATACCTTCGATCGCCCGACCGACATCGCCTGGCTGCCTGACGGCACCTACTTCATCAGCGATGGTTATGGCGGCACGCGCGTCGCGAAGTTCGGTCCCGACGACAAGTTCATCATGGACTGGGGACAGCCGCCTGCCGATCCAAAGAACCCGGGCCCCAATGAGTGGAACACGGTCCACAGCATTGCCATCAGCGCCGATCGCAAGCTGTTCGTCGTCGACCGTGGCCATGCGCGCATGCAGGTGTTCGACGAGAACGGCAAGTTCCTCGACATGTGGCCGCTGCGTTCACCCGACTGGCCGGCCAGCCAGAACACGCTGATGGTGAATCACTTCATCGACGACAAGGGGTTCATCTGGGTCGGTGATGCACCGACCGCGCGGATCCTGAAGTTCGATCAGCAGGGCAACTTCCTCTACAGCTGGGGCGCGCCGGGCCCTCAACCCGGACGTCTCGCCTGCTCGCACGGGATGACGACCGATCAGCTCGGGAATCTATATCTCGCTGATTGCTTCAACGGTCGCGTGCAGAAGTTCGAGCCGATCGCGAATGCCAATCCTGACCGGATCGCCGGCCAGATCATGCGCACCTGGGATACCTGGAAGAAGTGAGAAAGGGTCAGACCCCTTGAGTCTCTGACTATCAAGGGGTCTGACCCCGTCCCGCCAGGTCGACGACGATGTCCCAGTGGAAGCGGACGAAGCGATGGAGCTCCGTTTCGAGGATTCGTTCCTGATCGCTGTGCGCGCCGAATCCCTTGGGACCGTCTTCGACGTCAGTCGCCGGTCCAATGCCGTAGCACTGCATTCCCTTCTCGCGCAGGAACGCCATGTCGCTTGCGCCCGTGCTCATCGTCGGCAACGTCGTTGTCTGGTAGTGACGAGTGATGCCCGCTTCGATGACCTTGAAAGCTTCGCTCCTGATGGAGGACTCGCCTCCATTGCGCGGTTTGCCCGTCGCCGTCGTCGGCCACCCGTTGAAGACCGCCTCGACTGATGAATCGTTGACCACCTTCGCGATCTGCGCGAGAAACGCGTCGGGATTCTCGTCGGGCAGCATGCGCACGTCGAGCGTGACCCTGGCCTCTGACGGAATCACGTTGTTGCGATAGCCACCTTGAATGATGTTCGGCGAGACCGATGTGCGCAGCATCGAGGCGTGTCGCGGTTCGTTCTCGCGCAGCCAGGCATCGGCGGCGGCAACGACGGCGGCGTTGCCCGTCAGCAGGTCGCGGTACTTCTGCGCTTGCTCGGGCGGCGAGATCGCGGCGAGCCGGGAGAAGTACGAGGCGGTCGTGTCGTTCAACTCGATCGGCGGCTGCCAGTCAGTGACCGCGGCCACCGCCTTCGACAGGCGGGCGATCGCATTGGTCATCAGCGGCACCGATCCGTGGCCGGCCGGACCTCTCGCGATCAGGTCGATGCCGTTGGGAATCTTCTCGACGGTCTGCACCGAGGCGAAGCGCACCGCGCCGCGCTCGCGCGTGACCGATCCGCTTTCGGCGATGCAGTACTCGGCATCGATGGCATTGAAGTGCCGGTTGATGACGTATTCGATGCCGATGCCCGTCGCCCCTTCCTCGCCGGCCTCGGCCAGGAAGATCACGTCGCGATCGAGCGGCGTGTTCGTGCGCTTGAGCAACAGCATCACCATCAGGGCTGCCGTCAGGTTGTCCTTGTCGTCGACCGTGCCGCGTCCGTAGATGTAGCCGCCGTCGCGAGCGGCGCTGAACGGCGGATGCGTCCACTTCTTCGGGTCGACGTTCACGACGTCGGTGTGGCCCAGGATCAACAGCGGCCGCTTCTGCCCTGAACCCTTCAGCCGCGCCACGACGTTGGGTCGATGTGCTTCGAGCGCGAAGATCTCGACGGGAATCCCTTCGCGTTCGAGAACGCTCTTCACGTAGTCGGCCGCCGGCTTCTCGCCACCGGGCGGGTCGCTCGTGTCCATGCGAACCAGCGCCTGAAAGTGGCGCAGGGTCTCCGCTTCCACAGCCGTCCAATCGACTGCCGGGGACGACTGCCCGACGGGCCGCGCCACGGCGATGCACACGATCACGATGCCAACCCACCATCGTTTCATGGCGCCGATCCTACCAGTTCTGTTTTCGCCCACCTCGCGCTTATGGTTGCACCTACTTCACCTTGATGACGACGACGCTGGCATCGTCTTCGGGCTCGGCGAAGGCAATCATATCCGCCCTGATCGCTTCGTAGATCTGCCTCGCGCCAAGGTCTTTCACTTCGCGCAGCTTCTGCTCGAGCGCATCCGGGAAATAGCGCCCGTTCGGTCCTTCATGTTCGGTAAGGCCGTCGGTGTGCATCAGCAGGATGTCGCCCCGTCCCATCAAGGTCCACTCGTTGATCTCGTAACGCTCCTTGAAGCCGAGCAGGCTGGGGGTCGTGCTGCGATCGATGACGTTGAACGATGGCAGCATCCCGAGCGGAGGAAACGACAGACAGAGATGCGGGCTGACTTCCATGAACCGATCGTGCTTGCTCGAGAAGATGGACGGATACGGCTGCCCCGCCGAGAGGAACCTGAACTTCGCGTCGTCTGATATCTCGCCGTAGATGAACGACACGAACTTGTTGGTGCCGGACGACTGGTAGAAGCGCGTGTTGAGATTCTCGAACAGTCGCCTGGTGATCTGGCCGTAGAGATCGAGCTCGTAAGTCGCCCCGAGCAGGAAGGCCTGGTGCAGCATCGCGGCGAGGAGGGCATCAGTCGTGCGATGGCCAGCCACGTCGATGAGCGCAACGCCTCCCATGTGCTGGCAGCGTTTCAGGTTCTCGACGACGTCGAAGCGGCCCTCGGCGCGCGCACGCTCGATGCGCGCGTTGAGATCGAACCGCGTCTTGAAATCGACGTAGGTGATGTGATCGCCGCCGACGAGACCGCTCAACTGGATGGAGCCACCCCACATCTCAAACCCCTCGAGCGTCGGCACATCACCTGGGAGGGGGACCAGCTGCTGTGCGATTCGCTGGAAATTCTCCAGCTCACGCGTGAGCCGCTGCAGTTCGTCTGCAGCTTCGGATTCATCTATGAACATTGTGTGTGTGGCTATGATAGCCGGTCGGGATGGACAGACGTGGTCACGCGGCCTCGCGCCGCCCGCCCCGGTTTATACTCGCGCCGCACGCACGTTCGAAGTAGTACGTAGTGTCCGGCTTTAGCCGGACGTTGTTGCGAGGTGTCCGGCTTGAGCCGGACCTCATGAAGGAGCTGCCGATGCCACGGCGAATGTTGTTTCTCGCTGGCACACTGACCGCGGCCCTCGTGCTGACGGCCAGTGCCTACCAACCGCTGCATGCTCAGGCTGGAGCGTCTTCCTACGTCGGTCCTCGTACGCCGTGGGGTGATCCCGACCTGCAGGGCAACTACACCAACCTCTGGGAAGCCGGCACGCCATTCGAGCGGCCCGACCAGTTCGCGGGTCGAAAGCTCGAGGACGTCAAAGGTGAGGAACTGGCGAAGATCCGTCGCGGCATCCAGGAGCGGACGCGAACCGAGCAGCTGGCCGGCGAGATCGGCGGCACGCGCTGGATCTGGCTCGACAGTCACGATCACGCCAGGGGCAGCATGGCGTGGTTCGTCGTCGATCCACCCGATGGGAAGATTCCGCCACTGACGCCCGAGGGTCGCGCGCGTCAGCAGGCGCGCGCCGAGGCGCGCAAGAAGAGCGGCCGCG
>JAICEG010000285.1 GCA_025924295.1 Vicinamibacteria bacterium | reverse complement strand
GCCAGCAGGATGATCGCCATCGAGAAGAACACGGGCCGACCGACCAGCCGCGTCGATTCGCGGACCGCACTCCATACCTCTCGTCGATCCCGTGGATCGATCCCGCGGTGTTCAATGAAACGGAACGCGTTCTCGGTCACCACGATGCCGGCGTCGACCAGCACACCGATCGCGATCGCGATGCCCGCCAGGCTCATGATGTTGGACGAGATGCCCGCGTAATACATGCCGAGGAAGGCCGTCAGCACCGCAAGCGGCAAGGGCAGCGTGACGATCAGGATCGAACGGACATGCATCAGGAAGACGACGTGCGCGAGCGTCACCAGTGCGATTTCCTCGATCAGTGCCCTCTGCAACGTACTGACGCTCTGCTCGATGAGCTCCGAGCGATCGTAGAAGGAGACGACACGCACACCCTCGGGGAGACCTGGCGCGATCTGACTCAGGCGCTCCTTGACCGCGTCGATGACCGCCTTGGTGTTCACACCGGTTCGAGCGACGATCACTCCCCCGACTGCTTCGGTGGTGCCCTTCACGAGCGAGGCAACTCGGAATGCATTGCCAACCTGCACGTCGGCGATCTGCTCCACGTAAACCGGAACGCCGTTCGATGCACCGACGACGATCCGCTTCACGTCGTCGACCGACTGGATCAGGCCGACGCCGCGCACGATCAACCACGCGCCGTTCGACTCCAGCACATTGCCGCCGACATTGAGATTGCTGTCACGAACCGCGCTTACGACTGCGCTCAGGGGGATGGTGTAGGCGCGAAGCCGATTGGGATCGACGTCGATCTGATACTGCTGGACGTGGCCGCCCACCGAGGCCACCTCGGCGACGCCCGGTACAGAGTTGAGCTGATAGCGGATGAACCAGTCCTGTATCGACCGCAGCTCACGCAGCGAGTGCGTGGGGCTTTCGACCGTGTACCAGTAGACATGGCCTACACCTGTCGCGTCGGGACCCAACGTCGGTACGACGCCTGCCGGCAGGGCCTTGGTGAGCAGGCCCATACGCTCGAGCACGCGGCTGCGGGCGAAGTACAGGTCGATGTCGTCCTCGAAGACCACGTAGACCATCGAAAAGCCGAACGCCGATTGCGACCGCACGACGCGCACACCGGCGAGCCCCTGCAGGTTCGTCGTGAGCGGGTACGTGACCTGGTCTTCGACCTCCTGCGGACTGTGCCCCGGCCACTCCGTGAACACGATGACCTGGTTATCCGAGAGGTCAGGAATCGCGTCGATCGGCGTCGCGCCGAGGGCCCACCAGCCCCAGGCGGCGAGAGCCACGTACAACGCGATCACGAGGAAGCGGTTCTTCAGTGCAACGTCAATGAGGCGATTGATCATGTTCGTCTGCCAGCTTTCGCACGCATATGCGCACGAACCTACGCACCGGACGCACGGTCCGGGTAGACACACGTCGACTGTGAGTGGCTAGACGAGGAAGACGGAGAGCAGGAGGTGCCTGGGAACGGGCGGGCTCGGAACCGGCGACACGGTTCGCCAGCCGTCGCTGAGGACGAGAGCAGGCACGCTGAGCGGCAGCACTATCCCCGGTCCGGATGAAGCAGGCGAGACGGCGGCGAACGTTGGAGTGGAAGGACTCGAGTCTTCGCCTTCAGACCACGCGCAGCAACTGTCAGCTTCGGCCTGGGTCAGGACCGTCCCAGACACCGACTCATGCGACTTGTCCCTGTGCATCGGGCAGTTCGCGCCATCCGCGCAGCACGCCATGCGCTGCTCGGGGGTGGCTGCCCACCCCGCGCACATGGCTGCGTGCCCCCCGATCAGACCGAAGCACACCAGAACCGCGAACAAGCGATGGATCAGACCCATCGACTCAAGGATGCTCTCCCCCGGTCGGCCATGTCAATCATTCGTATCCGATTCGGCGTCGAAGGACTCGTGTGAACCTCCTGCCTCCCTCGCACGTATTCTCCCTATGTGAATCTACAAGAGAGCCTCACCGCCGCTTCAGCGGAGGCGGAATGAGCGACCAGACCGACGTCCTGCAAGGTACGCTCGACCTTCTGATCCTGCGCACGATTGCCCTCGAGCCGATGCACGGCTGGGCGATCGCGCAGCGAATCCAGCAGATCTCCAACGATCTGCTCCGAGTCCAGCAGGGTTCGCTCTACCCCGCCCTTCATCGCCTCGAGCACCAGGGCTGGATCACGGCGGAGTGGGGCGCCTCGGAGAACAACCGCCGGGCCCGTTTCTATGCGCTGACGAAAGCCGGCCGTAAGCAGGTCGATACCGAACTCGCGAAGTGGGAGCGGTTGTCCGCCGGCGTCAATCTCGTGCTTCAGAGAACATAGCCATGCGCCTATGGCACATCTTACGAAGCAGGCTGCGATCGATCATGTTCCGCGATCGCCGCGAATCAGATCTCAGTGAAGAGCTCCAGTTCCACCTCGAACGCGAGATCGAACGATTACAGGCCAGCGGTTTGCCGCGCAACGAGGCGCGATTGCAGGCACTGCGACTATTCGGCGGCGTCGAGCAGATCAAAGAAGAAGCGCGTGATGCGCGCGGCACGTCAACCTGGGACACGCTGGTGCGCGACACGCGGCAGGGGCTTCGCCGCCTTGTGCACGATTGGCGGTTCACCACGGCCGCGGTGCTCATCCTCGGCCTTGCCATTGGTGCCAACACCGCTATCTTCAGCCTCGTGAACGCCGTGCTCTTCCGCGATCAGGCGATCGCCGACCCGGATCGCCTCGTCAACATCTATCAGAACGACCCCTCGGGCAGGCCGCTCATCGTCACCTCGTACGCCACGTACATGGAGATCGCGGACTACACCGACATCTTCGAAGAGACGATGGCGGCTACCATCCCGCTGCCCGTTCGCTATCTCCACAACAACGCCGTGCGTGAGGCGGTCATCGAGGCCGCAACCGCGAACTATCTCGAGGTCCTGGGACTGCGACCGTCGCTCGGTCGATGGTTCGATGCAACGGAGGAACGGCCGGGAGCACCGATCGTTGCCGTCCTCGGCCATCAGACGTGGACCAGCGTGTTTCGATCACATCCCGGCGTCATCGGACAGGTGGTGCGCATCGAGGGTGTGCCGGTCACGATCATCGGCATCGGTCCTGCCAATCACCGCGGCACCGTCGATGTCGGTCTCGGCACCGACGCCTGGGTGCCGATCACCGCGCTGCCTTTGATGGCGCAGTTCGCCTCCATGCGCAACGCGCCGACGATCATCGCGCCGTTGTTCGTGAAAGCCCGCTTGCGGGATGGCGTCACGGTGGCGCAGGCACGAACCGCGATGGATATCCTCGGACGCAGGCTCGTGGCCGAGAATCCAGAGCAGTTCAAGAGGTCAGGCGAGTTTGCGCTGGGCCCGGGCATCACCGTCCTTCCCTCCACCGACGTGCGGATTCACCCGCAGGCGGACGTCCCGTTCATGGCGCTCGCCTCGCTGCTGCTCACGATCGTCGGCCTCGTACTCGCCATCGCGTGCAGCAACCTGGCCACGCTGCTGCTCGTCCGCGGCGCCGCACGTGCGAAGGAAGTGTCGGTGCGGCTGGCGATGGGCGCCACGCGGCGTCAACTCGTCCGCCATCTGCTGACCGAAAGTGTGCTGCTCGCGTTGGCGGGCGGCATCGCCGGCTGCGTCCTGGCCTGGTGGGGCATGCGCGCGCTGCAGGCGATCGATCTCCCGCTCAGGGTCGATCTGGCCGTCGACTACCGCGTGCTTGCCTTTGCGATCGGGCTGTCGCTGGTCACGGGCCTGGCGTTTGGCCTGGCGCCGGCGCTCAAGGCCACGCGGGTCGATCTTCTGCAGACGCTGCGAGACGAAGGGCTGCAGCCGCTCGACCATCGCCGGCTCACGTTGAAGAACGCATTGATCGTCATGCAGGTGGCAATCTCCGTGCTGCTGCTCGGCGGAACGAGCATCTTCCTGCAGCAGGTGGCCGCCACGAGAGCGTTGCGGGTCGGATATGCCGTGGACGGCGTGGCGATGCTCGAGACCGACCTGCGGTTTGCTGGCTACTCTGAGGATCAGGCGAGAAACGTGTACGACGATCTTCTGCGGAGGATCGGGTCCCTTCCAGGGGTCGAAGCCGCTGCCCTGCTGCGCGGCCTGCCGATGGCGCGCAACAGCGTGCCGATTGTCGTGGACGATGCCGCGGATCAGAAGGTATCGGAAGCGGCCATGATCGACGCTGGACCCGGCTTCTTCGACACGCTCCGCATCGAGCTGCTGCACGGCCGCGTGTTCGATGCCCGCGACCGCGCCGACTCGCCCCGCGTCGCGGTGATCAGCGATGCGATGGCGCAGAAGCACTTCGGCGTGGTGAACGCGGTGGGACGTCGCTTCCGGTTGGCGAACGACCCGAGCTCGTGGACCGAGGTCATCGGCGTCGTGCGCGATACCGGCACCGGCGATCTCGACGACGAGGTGGTCGTCACGAGCGCGCCACCGTATTACCGCTCGTACACCCAGGCCGGCGCACTACCAACGACAGTCATCGCGCGGACGTCGCGCGACGCAGCCAGCCTGGTGGCAGCGATGCAACGTGAACTACGCGCGATTGACGTTGCACTGCCGGTGATGACAGCGCAAACGATGGCGCAGGCCCGGGAGGAAGCGCAGGCGCCGCCGGCAGCAGCGGCCACGCTGCTCGGCATTCTCGGCGGCCTCGGCCTGGTGCTGGCGAGCATCGGTCTCTACGCGGTGGTCGCGTTCGCGGTCGCGCGGCGGTCGCGCGAGATCGGTATCCGCATGGCGCTGGGCGCCCGCAGTCAGCAGGTCGTGTCGAGCATTGCGCGCGGGGTTGCCGGCCTGGTCGGCGTCGGCACTGGTGTCGGGCTCTTCCTGACGGTGCTGTTGATGCTGACGCTGCGCGCCTCGTCCGGTGAGTCGAACATCGGGATCGGCAACATCACGGTGTATCGCCCGAACATCGACCCGCTCGAACTGCTGGCCATCGCCGCGGTCACTGCAGTCGTCGGCGTTGCCGCCGCATTCGTGCCGGCGCGCCGCGCGACGCGGGTCCACCCACTCGAGGCGCTGCGTCACGAGTAAAGCCCGACGGCACTTCTGTTGACAAACACAGCGAGAAGTCGTTGAATGCGCCGCAATGGTCTGAGACGAACCCACCCCGTCATCCCGTAACGAACCCTGTCGCCCGGTAACGCACCCTGTCGTCTGGTCACGCACTCGGCACTTCAGGAGGGCTACCATGGGTCGAGCGTTCAAGTCCGTCCTGGTTGTGGCGGCCGTTGTCGTATGGCCGTCTCTGGCATCTGCGCAAGGCACTCTGACAGGCACGGTCAGAGACCAATCGGGTGGCGTGCTGCCAGGTGTGACAGTCGATGCATCAAGCCCCGCCCTCATCGAAAAGGTACGGACAGCGGTTACAGACGATACAGGGCAGTACCGCATCACCGGTCTGAATCCCGGCACGTACTCACTGACGTTCAGGCTGACCGGATTCACCATCATCAGGCGAGAAGGAATCGAGCTCAGCGGCACGGCGACGCTGACGATTCCGGTCGAGATGCGGCTGGGCGCTGTCGAGGAAACGCTCACGGTCACCGGCGAGACACCAGTGGTCGACGTCCAGAGCACGCAGCGCGAAACAGTGCTCAATGCCGACGTGGTTGCGGCGATTCCGGGGAATCGCTCCGTCGGCACGCTGCTGAATGCCGTGCCAGGCCTCACCGTCAACGACGGCGCGCTCGCCGCGTCGCCGACGATGACCTTCTTCGCCGCGCGCGGCGGCCCGATCAACGAAGGGCGCATGACGATCAACGGCATGACGATCGCGGCGCCATTCAACGGCGGCGGCGTGTCGACCTACATCCTGGACTCGGTCAACGTCGACGAGGTGTCGGTGGCTGTCGCCGGGGGGCTCGGCGAGTCGGACATCGGCGGGCCGGTGATGAACCTCGTGCCACGCTCCGGCGGGAACACGTTTCGCGGCCAGGGATTCATCAACAACGCAGGCGACTGGTCGCGCGGCGACAACCTGAACGACGAACTGCGTGCTGTCGGCCTGACAGAGACGCCCGGCATCATCAGCTCCTACGACGCGAGCATTTCGTATGGCGGCCCGATCACACGCGATCGACTCTGGTTCTTTGGCAGCTATCGCAATCTCAATACGACGTCGCCTGTACAGGGCGTCGTCGCCAACGCGAACGCGTTCGATGGTTCACGCTGGGACTGGGTGGCGGACCCGAGCGTCACGGCACGCCAGCTCCAGGGGCGCGTCTCGTACGTCGGGCGATTCACGGCGCAGGCGTCGGAGAAGCATCGTGTCTCGTTCAACTACGAGTACCAGCGCCGCTGCGAGGGATCGCCATTGACGCTCCAGGGCGACGGCTGCAACTCACGCGACACCGAGTGGATCGCGGCAGGAACGGCAACGACGTCACCCGAGGCCAACCCGAACTATTTCGGAAACACGCCGTATCACGTGACCCAGGTCATCTGGAGCGCGCCGATGACGAGCAGGCTACTGCTCGAGGCCGGCTTCACCCGGTTCATGTTTCGCGGCGGAACGACCGGCCGGGTGCCGCCGGACGGGATCTTCGATCTGATCTCGGTGACCGAGCAGTCCACGGCGATCAACCCGGCAACGGGCCTTCAGTATGCTCCGCGGGCGAACTTCGTCTATCGAGCCGTCGCCACCGCCAACCCGAATTACGCCAACCCGAACAACTGGCGCGCGTCGGCGTCGTACGTCACGGGATCGCATGCGTTGAAGGTCGGCTACCAGGGTGCCTATATCCGGGTCAATAACTGGTTCCTCGTTCCCGAGTCTCAACTGTCCTACCGCTTCAACCAGGGCGTGCCGAATCAGTTCACGTTCCGGCTGCCGGAATGGCACCAGGCGGACCGGACATCGACGGCGGCGTTGTATGCCCAGGATAGTTGGACACGCGGGCGGTTGACGCTTCAGGGCGCGCTCCGCTACG
>JAICEG010000284.1 GCA_025924295.1 Vicinamibacteria bacterium | reverse complement strand
GTCGCGGCTTCGCGGTTGCCGTCGTCCGGGAGAAGAACGGGCTTGGCGGCGCCGCCTTGTCGGCCGCAGCGCGCGCTCGGGATGTTGTTGATGACCCATGCAGCCTTTGGCTCATTCTGGCCGCCGATGCACCAGCGCGAGGTGCTGGCGGCCGGCGGCGGAACACTGACCGACACGCTGCATCTCGTGTGGGCGGCGATCACCGGCGTCTTCTTCATGCTCATCGTCGGGTTTGGAGCCGCAGCGCTCGGCAAGCGATTCCGCGTCTACTCCATCGCGACGATGGTGATCGTCCTCGCGTCCGGCGCGGTGACCGGAACGTATGCGTCACAGGTTCAGGCGGACTTGCCCACGCCGGGCGTCGGTGTCTGGGAGCGCATCAGCATCGCCACGTTCATGGCGTGGATGGTGGTACTGGCGACCGCGCTCCTGCGCGCACCCCACGCGGCGGCGACGCCCGTCCGATCCCATTTCATACGGGTTCTTCTTTGGCGCCCAGGAGCAGCCGGATGCTCGCATTGGCGGCTTCGTGGTTTCTGAAAGCCACAGGATCAGCAGTCGTGCGGACACACGATCTAGTTGATGGAGAGCTCGGGCCGCGAGTCTGTGAGTGCCGCGGCCTGCCTGCGTCAGCGTTTCGCCGGAGCGGCTTTCAGACTGGTATACACCGCCTCGATGAACATGTCGGTTGTCCATGGCCCTGAGTTCGCGCCGAATTGTGTGTCGTAATCGGCAGTCACACGGGCGGCCTTCACCTGTTGCAGGGTTGCACCGGCCTCAATCAAGGCTTTGATCCGATCACGGACGATGACGACCATGTCGCGGTACTCGACGACCTCGTGCTCGTCCGCCAGGTAGCCATGGCCGGGCACGATGTAGGTGCCGCCTTCGCCTTGATGCCGGTAGACCGTCCTCTCGAGGATCTCGTTCAACGCGGCTATCAGCCCTTGCACGGATCCACCACTCTTCACGTCGATCACGGGGTATTGAGTGGTCGTGAAGATGTCGCCGGCAACGATGACGTCGGCGCGGCGGAAGTGGACGAGACTGTCACCGTCCGTTACGGCGTTCGCCTGATGAAACAGCTCGATCGCGTCGCCGTTGTGAAACTTGCGACGACGATCGTCGAGATAGGTGTCCGCCGGAACCGCACCTGCCGGTGCGCCGGCCGCCTGCATCCGCACTTGCACGTTCACATGCGCCATCATCGTTGCGTGTGTGAGCGGGTTGTCGAAGAACCCCGTGACGCCGCGAGGTGACTGCACGAGGAAGAACGATCCCGGCAGGCTGGGATCCTGACCGGCGGCGCCGAGTGCCGCATTGCCACCAGTGTGCTCGCGCCGGAAGTTCGTGTTGGCGATGAACTGAACAGGCTTGTTCGTCAACGTTCGAATCGCGGCGAGAACCTTCTCCGACAGCTTGCCCTCGCCGGTGTCCACCACGAAGGCCCCCTGATCTCCTGTCTGCACGACGATGTTGCCGCCGTCCCCGACCAGCATGTAGACGTTGTCGCGGACGGGCCAGATGTGAATGCTGCCATCGTGCGGCTCGGGATCCACGCCCTTGCTCGTTTCAGGTGCACGGCCGCCGATGGGGGCCAACAAGGCGTCTGCTTCCACGTTGGTGACCGCCCGCAGTCGCGTCGCCAGTTCCGGATACATCGTCACCCCACCGAGCAGACTCGCCGCAAGCGGCAGCTTGTAGCGCGCGGCAAACTCGCGCGCAAAGGGCTGCTTCCCGAACACGTAATGCGGCACATAGTCCTTGGGCCGGTCGAGAATCTGTTCACCGTCATCGCACGCATAGAGCCATGCTCCGGGATCGACCGGCTGCCGTGAGAAGTCGTTGCTGCGAACCATTGGTTCGCTCAGGAACACCGGATCGGTGACGACGGTGACGTTGGTGAGATGGTCATCGTGCCGTACGAAGAATTCAGTCAGCGTCGCCTGGTCGCTCTGCGGCACACCGTTGCCGCGACGAAGGGCACCGTTCTTCATGTGCGTGGTACGAACCACGAGGGTATTCCGGACGAACTGGCCGGTCGAGAACCCTCGGAACGTGTGTGGAGCCCATGCCGGCGGATGGGGACGTCCATCCATCCAGACAATCCGATGCCCTTCGGTCGTCTGTGCCCAGATGTGGATGGCGACCAGGCGCTGCGTGTGTTCCTCGCGCTCTTCCCAGATCCGGAAATTGCCGAGCGCCCGCATTTGGTAGGGCGCAAGATATGCCTCGCACTGATGATGCCGCAGCGTGACGCGCGACGGGTCGTACGACAGCGCCCAGAGTCGGCCAGCCTCATTGAGTGGAAAGCCGCCGTAGTCGGCGATCTCGGAGCCGGGTCCTCGCTCTGTGAGGTCCTCGTGCAGGACCGGCGACCAGTAGCCGCTCATATCGACCGGCGGAGCTTGTCCTGGTATCGCCGTGGGGATTTGCGGAGCCTGACCACTCACTGTGACGCAGAGAATGGTCAGCCCTGCGCATACCAATCCTCGAGCGCTTTTCATGTCGGTCCTAACGCGCCGCACAGGGCGTCGGATTCCAGCCTGTCGTTCCGCTCTCTCGTTTGAACTGCTGGCTCGTCCAGTACGGCGTCATCAGATTTTCCGTGTCGACGAGCTCGCTCGTGAGGACGAGCAGCGGGTCGCCACCCGGAACATCGAGTCGATCGAAGTACTCGGTCAGCACGGCGTTCGCTCCGTACGGCACGCCATTCTTGCGAAGGTAACCGGGCTTCATGCGTGTGGTGACGACCTTGAGCGACCCACCAGACGACGGTCCACCGCCGCGACCGGCGAACGGTGCACGCGGGGCATCCCACGTGGCTGACGAGACGCCTTGCCAATCACCGCCGCTTCCTCGAGGAGCGCCGAAGTAGAACGTCCGCGTCTGCGTTCCGGCGTCCGTCTCCAGTCTGAGCGTGGTGTCGTCTTCCCAGGCGATACGTATCCGCGTAGGCAGCCGCATGAGTCCAGCGGCGCCGTACGCCTTGCACTGTTCGCCGACGGCTTCGTCTTTCGCCGGGTCCCAACTGTCGGCGATCTTCCGCGCCGCCGGCGACAGCGGCAGGGGAACGTAGTCGCCCTTCGCTGGCGTGAACTGACGATGCCGCCAGTCTTCGGTGATGAGCGACACCCATTGACCGGAGAGATCGAAGGGCGCGGCCGCGCGCGGCGTCGGAGGTGCCGCCTGTGCGCCGCGTCCGCCACGTTGTGCGTGCACGAGCACGCCGAATGCGAACGTCGGCAGGAGTGCGACGAGCAGGGCGACCCTGGTGGCAGTCGGTCTCATAGAGATCACGCCGCTCAATTCGAGGCTGGCGGTAACGGCCGGTTGTACTGAATCGGGCAGCCTGGCTGAAAGAACTGGGCCTCAGCGGCACGACGGCAGAACGCCTGGGCGTTGCGCACCTGTCTCTCGATCGCCGAGACCACTTCCGGGAGCGGGAACGGCTTCTGCGAGTGCACCGCCAGATTGGTGTCGACTTTAATCTTGCGGTACTCGATGTTGTTCATCAGGCTGTCGCCCCACCAGTTGAAGTCCCAGTCCTGAGTGGTGAGGTCCGCTTCGACGAGCAGGTTCGATGCCGGGACGTGGACGATCACGCCGTCGGCCATGTGGTAATTGCCGATGATGTGGTAGATGTCGATCTCGTTCGTCGCGTCCTTCAGCTTCAGATGATCGTCGACCGGGATGAATTTCAGCGGCTTGGGACTGCGTCCGAGGGCGTCAGGAAACAGCTTGGCGGGGCGCGTCGCCATCTCGCGGAAGATGCCTTCGTTTCCTCGACGAGAGATGACCGTCAACCCTTCAGCGACCGCCGCGCGAAGCCCCACGCTGTGATCGAAGTGGTGGTGCGTCTGAATCACCTGTGTCACGCGCTTGCCCGGCACGAGTCCGTTAATCACTTTGAGGATCGCTTGCAGTGCGGCGTCCGTGCGGTTGGCCTCGACCATGGTGAAGTGGTCGTCGAACTCGAAGAAGGTATTGCCGTTCATAAACCACACATGCTCGGCAACCTTCATCGGCTTGAGGTTGGCGTTGGCCCCAGCGGGCGGACCTTGCGGCGCCGCCGAGCGCACTGATGGCGGCGCGCTCAGATCGTCAATCGACGCATCGACGATGTTGCGATCGACATAGAGTTTGCTTTGCACCACGTTGCGGAAGTCGATCGTGGTCGCGATGCCAGTCGGCAGTTGAATGCCTTTGTCCGGCACGTAGCCAGCGAAGGCGGTTCGATACCTGACGTCCCCAAGGTTGGCGTTCGGGCCGACGTAACTGACCCACGCAGGAAGATTCGACGTGCTATTCACCGCCAGCGTCAGGAGGTCACCTTGACGCACGGTGATATCCACGAGCTGCAGGTCTCCCTGCTTCCGGAGGTTCGACAGCTTGCTCGTCGGATCGAGCGCGGCGCGTACTATCGTGATCGGATGGGCGAGCAGCTCCATGCGACGCTGGCGGGCGGCCGCGGCACCCGCCGGTTGTGGCTGTTGCGCACCCGTTTGAGGAGCAGCCAGGAATCCACCGCCGATGTTGTACGCGATATCGCCGTCAAGCGTGTCGTTGGTCCGATTGAGTCCGAGTTGCCCTGCGGTCGATGCGAAAACGAAATCCATCTTCAGGCGCTGCTGCACACGCGTGCGCGAGTGCTCGAGATCGATGGTGCGTGTGTACTCCAGGACCTTCTGCCACTTCTGAGGGGCGGCCGGGTCGCCGGTGATGTTCCCGCCGCCGTTGAAGTACGCCAGCTCGCCGTAGCCGATGATCTGCAGCGTCTTCACTGCCATGACTCGGTCGCGGCCGCCGAGCGCATCTGCGGCACGCGTGACGAGCTGCAGTTCGGGAGTGCCCTGACCCGCGATGCGAATCACGAGCGCCATGGAGATCGTCAGTGCCAGTGAAAGAACAACGGTCCTGTTGGGCATCGCAACTCCCTCTTCGCGAACGTGACAAGCATAACCACAGTTGTTCGTCTTGCGCGCGCAATCCGTGGTCATCGAGTCGACCGATAGCAGGTATCGCATCTGGCGATGCACGTGGAGCGTCACTCTTGTGCGAGTCTTTCTCCGTGCACAACCTTGCGTGGCCACACATTCACAGACGGGCGAGGGCATTCCTGATGATCGCCGTCATTGTCGGAGCATCAGGATCGTCAGCGGCTCAGTGGTTCAAGATTCCGAGCCCGCGCGCGCCGCGCACAGCGACTGGCGAAGTCGATCTGACGGCGGCGCCCCCGCGACTGGCGAATGGAAGACCAGACTTGTCAGGCGTGTGGATGACGGCGGAGCCTCTCTGCGTCATCCGGGGGACAGCACCGATCAGCGAGCTTCTGAAGATGAACCCTCCGTCGCGAAAGTGCCCGCCGCGCACAGCCAGCTTCTCGCGTCAGAGCATCAACATCGGCATCGACATGCCGGGCGGGTTGCCATACCAGCCGTGGCTCGCCAAGCTCGTTGATGAGCGCACGGCGAACCAGGCGATCGATGATCCGCACATCCGATGCCTGCCCGACTTCTTTGTCCGTGCCTACGGGCTCCCTCACTATCTGAAGTTCGTCCAGACACCGGACCTGCTGGTGATGCTGAACGAGTACAACGGCACCTACCGTCAGGTCTTCACGGACGGCCGGCAGCTGCCGGACCTCCCGAATCCGTCGTGGCAGGGTTATTCGACGGCGACGTGGGCCGACGACATGCTGGTCGTCGACAGCATCGGATTTCGCGACGACCTGTGGATCGACTGGGACGGCAGCATGATCACCGAGGCCGCAAAGGTTCGCGAACGAATCCGACGGCCCGATTTCGGCCACCTCGAGATCGAGGTCACCGTCGATGACCCCAAGGCATATACGAAGCCGTGGACGGTGACCCTCCGTCAGCAGTTCGCCGCGGATACCGAGCTCATTGACGAAGTGTGTGCGGAAGGCGAGCGGTTCTCGACGAAACTCAAGTGACGACTCAGAGTCTGCGACGTGCGAGGGCGATCCGGCTGCATCCCTCGATCACGTCGAGGAACCTCTGATATTCGTCGCGGCCGACGACAAAGGGATGTGCGGCGCCGCCCCCGCGCGACGAGAGTCGCGTCAGCCAGTCCTGGAACGGCACCATCAGCGGATGGTTCTGCAGCCACGCGTCGACGCCTGCATCGACCGTCGCCCGCCTGAAGTGAGCGACCGAGGCGATGTAGGTCTGCATCGCCTGGTCGTTCAGCAGTCCCGGCGTCAGCCACGATCCGCCGAACAGAGCGGCGACGTGCCGCTCGCCTCGATCGAGGACTGGAATGATGAAACCCATCGAGCCTGGCGTGTGGCCGGGAACCGCGACAGCGCGCACGGTGACGTTCCCGAGCGTGACCGACTCTCCGTCCCGCAACTCGCCGTCGCGCTTGGGTGGCGCGGCCGGCGGCGGCGCTCCCGGGCCACGGCCGCGCGGCGGTGTCTCCATCAGCGTCCAGTCAGCCGCCGACACGTAAACCTTCGAACCGAACTTCTGCTGGAAATACGCCGACCCTCCAAAGTGATCGGCGTGTCCGTGCGCGACCAGAATCGTCTTCACCTGAGCCGGATCGAGGCCCAGCTTCGTGAAGCCTGGCAGGAGATCCGACTCGACCTGATTCGCGCCCAGTGCGTCGATCATCATCAGACCAGCCGACGTCTGGATCACATAGGCAACCGTGCCAACGTTGCCGATGGCGTACACGTTGTCGAAGATCTTCGCGGGCTGAATGACCGGATCGTCCGCTCGATTCGCGCGCGGCGCCTCACACCAGAAGTGCACGGCATCGGCCCAGCGCGCACCCACCGACATCTTGAGCCGATCGAGCTGCTCGACGATCGCCGGGGAGTCGGGCTTGGTGGGTGTCGAAGGCTGGCTCTGCTGCGAGGCCAGACCAGCTGCCGCAGCCCACATCATCACGACGATGGTCGCGCAACAGGTCGAGACGATCCCGCGGGCGACG
>JAICEG010000283.1 GCA_025924295.1 Vicinamibacteria bacterium | reverse complement strand
CGCTACAGTGACTGAAGATGAAACCCGACACCCGCTCCTTCTACGTGCGAGCTGTTCAGGCCGCCATCGAACACATCGCCGGGCATCTCGACGATGCGCTCGAACTGGAAGCGCTGGCGGCGCTCGCCTGCCTGTCGCCGTTTCACTTCCATCGCGTCTTTCGGGGAATGGTCGGCGAGACGCCACTCGAGTTCGCCCGCCGGCTCCGGCTCGAGCGAGCGGCGTGGAGGTTGCGCGACAAGGAGCGGGCGGTCACCGAGATCGCCTTCGATGCCGGCTACGAAACGCACGAGGCGTTCACGCGAGCGTTCCGCAGCGCGTACAGCACATCGCCGAGCGGGTTCAGGCTGCGGACCTACAAGCGGATAGAGATCGCTGCCGCGTGCGGTGTGCATTTCAACGAGGACGGACTGTTACCGGCATTCGTCCCCAAAGACTCAGGAGGACCCACCATGGACGTCGAGATCAAGGACATGCCAGACCTTCGCGTGGGAACGGTGAGACACGTCGGTCCCTACAATCAGATCCCCCAGGCGTTCGAGCGTCTTGGCGCCATCGCCGGCCCCGCGGGACTTCTTCAACACGCCAGCTCGATGATCGCCATCTACCACGACGATCCCGAGAGCACACCGCAGGATCATCTCCGTTCGGACGCCGCCCTCGTCGTGCCCGAGGGAATCACGCTGCCGGACGGACTCGTCGAGCAGCACATCGCCGGTGGCCGTTACGCGCGGACCGTGCACGTCGGACCGTACGAACAGCTGGGCGATGTCTGGGCACGGTTTCTCGGCGAATGGGTTCCCGCCAGCGGGAATCGGATCGGCGACGGCGTGAGCTACGAGATCTACCTCAACACCCCGGCGCAGGTGCCGAAGAAGGAACTCCGAACCGAGCTCTATGTGCCGCTGGCTTGATCAACTCCCAACGCCCAACTACCAATTCCCAAGTCCCAACTCCCAAGGCATCCGGGCCCGTTGCAAGTTGGGAGTTGGAGGTTGGGAGTTGACAGTTTCCCGAGCACCTATTCCACGATCGTCGTCGGCGGGATCATTCCCGGTTTCGGTGTGCCCAGCCCCTTGAACAGGAAGCGTTGAAAGCGGCGGGCGTCGAAGTTCTCGCCGACGTAGATATTGCCCTTGCTGTCCACGGCGACCGCGTGCGGCACGTTGAGTGAGCCGCCGAAGATCCCCTGCTGCCCGAAGCGGGCGATGACCTGCAGCGTGCTGCGGTTCAGGATCCACACGTGATGGTTGGCGCCATCGATCATGTAGAGGAAGCGCTGCTCGGGATCGGCCGACAGCGCGAAGCCCGACGCCGCGCCAGCGAGCAGCGTCCGTCGCGAGATGAACGCCTCCCTGACGAAAGTGCCGTCCTTTCGAAACACCTGGATGCGATTGTTGGGCCGGTCGGCCACGTATACGAGGCCGTCGCGCGAGACCGAGATGTTGTGCGGCAGGCGGAACTGCTGCGCCGGCGGCGCGTCCGGGTTGTACGGGCCAAGGTCGGCATCGTCCGGACGGTTGCCGTACGCGCCCCACATGCGCTTGAACGCAAACGTGTTGCTGTCGAGGACAATGACACGGCGATTGCCGTAACCGTCAGCCACGTACACTTCATTGCTCGTGGCATCGACGACGAGATTGGCTGGGCCACGCAGGTTCGACGTGTCAGCGCTGCCCTTGCTCATGCCGGCCTTGCCGAATTGACGAATGAACTTGCCCTGGCGCGTGAATGTCAGCAACTGATGGTCCTTCGCGCCATTGCCCGCCAGCCACACCACGTCCTTCTGGTCTACGAACACACCGTGCTCTGACTGCGGCCAGTCGTAGCCCGCACCGGGACCACCCCACGAGTTGACGAGCGTACCGTTCTGATCGAATTCGAGTACGGGCGGCGCCGGCACACAGCAGTCGGCCTTCGGTGGCTTGTCGTCAGCGCCCGACATGCGCTCGTTGTTGAGCAGCGTACCGGGGCGCTGCACGACGAACAGATGGTCCTGTCGATCGACGGCAAGTCCGCCGATGGGACCGATCGCCCAGTTCTCCGGCAGCGGCTTCGGGAACGTCGCGTCGTACTCGAAGATCGGCACCTGTGCGCCCTGCGCCAGCGCTGTCACGCCGCTGCGACCAGTCGTGAAAGAAGCGGCGCACGCCGCAACGGCGACCAGCGTTCCCGTGATGCGAATCCGATCCATCGGTCCCTCCGAATACCCAACTGCCGTGTTGGTCCGGGCATTATTCCTCATCCGCAACCAGCTCAACGCCTCATTGGACCGCCCTTTGAAGACAGATCTCTGGTTCTGCTCGAGAAGGGGAACGTCATGTACTCGAAAAAAAAGATGGGAATACTCCTGGCGCTCATTCTGATCTGTGTCTACAGCTGGGGTGATGCTGCCAGGGCGCAGTCCAGGGATACGGCGACTACCGCGGGAGCCGAAGAACGCATCGCCGACGACATCGTCACGGCTGGAGGCATCGTTCACGTGCAGAGCGAGGTCGCGGGTGACGTCGCCGCCGCGGGCGGGGAGGTGACGATTGATGGTCCCGTCCACGGCTACGTCATGAGCGCGGGGCGATCCGTCAGGCTCGATGGCAAGGTGGGCAACGATGTCTGGGCGGCGGGCGAGACCGTCATCGTGGACAGCCCGGTAGGCAACAACGCCATGGTCGCTGGCCGCGTCGTGAACTTCGGACGCAACGCCGTCATCGGCCACGACGCACGACTCGCGGGCAACACGGTCACCGCCGAAGGACGCATCGATCGAGATCTCACGATCGGCGCCCAGACGGCGCGCATCGGGGCCGAAGTCGGAGGCGTCGTGAGGGCGCGTGCCAATCGAGTCACTGTTCTGCCAGGCGCCGTCATTCGCGGAGATCTCGTCGTGCGCGCAAACGAGCCGCCTGAGATTTCACCGGACGCACAGGTGCTTGGCCAGGTCCGCTTCGAGGACGTGAATGAAGGGCGATGGCTGGCGTGGCCGGGTCAGTGGCTTCCGATCTTCCTGGGCCTGTTGATTCTCGGAGTGACCGCGACGGCATTCGCACCCGCCTGGCCGGTTCACGTCGCAGACACTTTGCGAGCGCGGAAACTGGCGTCAATCCTCAGCGGGCTGGTCGTGCTCATCGTCATACCGCTGGCCGTCGCTGCCCTGGCGGTAACAATCGTCGGCATCCCGCTTGCCATCGTCATGCTCGCGCTCTACGTCGCAATGCTGCTGCTCGCAGCGGTGTTCGTGTCGTACACGACCGGCGAATGGCTGACCGCGCGCCTGCCCGTGATGCGGTCATCACCCTGGGTGCGTCTGATTGTGGGGGTGCTTGTCGTCTCGCTCCTGATGTCGCTTCCGACAGTCGGCTTCGTGATCACCGCGATCGTGCTCATCGTCGGGATGGGCGCACTGGTGCTGGAGCGACGATCGCACAGGGTGCTGCATCCGATCGCGTGAGGGCCACGACGATCACGAGGATGGCTGAATGCTTCGTGTCCTTCGTGGCAACCGTGTCTACGGCGAAGTTCGGTTAACTCCCGCTGAATCGCACCCGTGTCGCGGGATCGAGCTTCGGAGGATGACTCCCCTGCCGCACTGCCCCGCCGACGGGTGTGTATTCCAGTTCCTCGCCGCTCGCCGCGCAACGCAGCATGAGGCCACCGCGACTCATGTCACCACGGCCGACGAAGGCAGGCGGGAACAGCAGGCGATCGCCAAAGATCGGGAGCAGCACCTCGACGTACTTCCCGGAGGCGATGCTCCCGAGCAGTACGACGTCGCAATCAGGTCCGAGGCTCGCACAGAGCGTGCGCGCGCCCTGCTCGAGCGGGCGACGGTAGCGCGCGTTCGTGAGATCGATCGGCTCTCCGGCAAACGCCTGGATCGATTCGCGCGTCACGGCGACATCGGCAGCCCGCAGACCGGCGTTCGGCGTAATGACCAGCACTCCGCTCGCGACGAATCGATCCGTCGGATCCGGCGGACAGCTGAATCGCCGCGCGTACGCCAGCTTCCCGCGAAAGTAGAGGCCGCTGACGAACGCAAACACGTCACCGAGTGGAGCGCCCTCGGGGCTCCGCAGTTGTGCCGCGAGCGGGAACTGCGCAGCGTCGGACACGACGCGCCGCGCTCTCACACCTCCGCAGTTGGCCGGGGACAGCAGGAAAACTCGATGCCGCACTGATCCAGCAGTCTACCGAATCAGATCGAACTGCCGCACGTACTTGACGATGAACGCGCGGTTGACCGGGCCGAGGCCGCGCAGGCTTTCCGTGTCGTTGTAGACGACGAACAAGCCGGTGCCAGCGGTCTCGAGGACATGAAATCTCAGGTTGGTGGACCAGCGGCTGGTCCTGTCGTTGTACTGGATGAGGCTCTGCACGAACACTGAGGGCGTGAAGTTGTACGTGACGCGCATGTTGGCGAGATTCGTGTCGAACGCACCCTCGGGCAGATTGATCGACCGATACGACCACGTACCGTCGAGCGTGAACCGGCCGCCCTGTCTGATCACCACCTCGAGCGTCGGGCTGTTCTGCGTTCCGGTGAGGAACCGGCCGACCTCCCATTCGAGTTCGGCAGACATCCACTTCCTCTGATCGCTGTTTGCTCGCATTCGATAGTACAGACCGCCGTGCTCTCCAACTGGCACGACGATGCCCGGATAGATCTCGAACGGTTCGCGGAATCCCTCCCACTCTCCGTTCAGCGCGGTATCGATGCGATTGCCGTTCTCCCAATCCCAGTGGTTGTCCAGGTGCAGGTTGGCACGACTCAAGCCACCATCGAGATACTCGTAACGGGTGTACTGCACGTGGGGCTGCCATTCGCGGAATCCCCAGTCACGAATCTTCTGCTGCCGCATCGTGAGGTGGTACCGGCCGTGGACGCGGCTGTAGCCGTCCTCGTTTTCGAGGAACCCGACCTCGGGGTTGAAGTCCTCCCCGGTTCGCCCGTACTCGAAGCCGACGCGGTGCGTGCGATCGTTGTACTCGGAATCGACGTTGAAGGCGTAGTCCCGCCCGGTCAGGCCCGGCGTCTCCGTGCGCGCAGCAAAGCCGGCCATCGTGAAGTACTCACCGACGCCGTAGCGGCCGTCGACTCCCCACGTGCGGTTCCAGTCGCCGGAGGGCGAGAGATCTCCCGTGCCCGATCGATTCACGAACATCGCACCGATGCCTGAACGGTTCGGCAACTCGCGGCTGAGACGCACCACCGAGAAGTTGTTGGCCGACACCAGGCGGATGTCCTCGGTCTGCATGTTCAGGACGCCGACGTTGACCCCGCCCATTTTGCCGGTGAGACGTCCGCCCGCGAGGATCGGCACGATCGCACCGTCTTCGTCCAAGCCGATGCGGCGGCTGAAGAACAGGTCGACCTCTTCCTCTTTTCCGACCGTGAAGAGACCGGCGTTCTCGAGGAAGAACGGTCGTTTCTCTGGAAAGCGCAGGTTGAAGCGCGTCAGGTTGATCTGCTCGTCGTCGACCTCGACCTGCGCGAAGTCGGTGTTGTAGGTCAGGTCGAGGTTGAGGCTCGGCGTGATGCCGATCTTGGCGTCGCCGCCGAAGTCGCCGTCCAGATTGGTTTCGGAACCGGGAAAGAAGTTCCGGTCCGCAGAGCCGACCACATACGGCAGGATCTTGAAATTACGTGGCGTGCCGAGCTCGAGCCCGCGCAGTTCTCCGGCAGATGTCAGACGACTGAGCTGATAAATCCGTTCGAGCGGCGCCCAGTACGTCCGCTCGCGCGTGCGCTGGATGTTGCGATGGAAGTTGATGCCCCACGTCTGCGGCGCCGGTCCGTATCGCAGCGTGCGCAGCGGAATCTTGAATTCGGCTACCCATCCGGTGGGTGACATGCTGGTACGCACCTCCCAGCTGCCGTCCCAGTTGTCTTCTTCCTCTCCCTGGTCGCGTACCTGCGCGTCGTACTGGATCCCCGCGACGTTGGTTCCGAACACGAACCCATTCTGCCGATCGTGAAACGTGTCGAAGATCATCTGGAACGAGTCCATGTCTTCGAGGTCGGCGTCCCGGCGCGTTTCGGTCGTGACGATGAGCGAGGGATCGCGATCGTGCAGAGTGACGCCGATGTAAATCGCCTCATCGTCGTAGAGCAGGCGGACCTCGGTCGTCTCGGAGCCGGGCAGCCCCTCGAACGGCTCCGCCTGGATGAAACCTCGCAGCGGCGTGGCCTCCAGCCACATGCCTTCGTCGAGGACGCCGTCGATCGTCACAGCGTCGGTGACGCGGTACGCCGAGGCAACCGGTCGGGTATTTGCACCGTTCGACACAGGTGCCTGCGGTTGAGGTGACTGAGCCCACGCCGGTGACAGGCTTGCGCCGGCCAAGACGATGCCCGCGACCCACACGGGGACTGAGAATGATGACATTGCAGTTAGGGTCACCATTATTGCCGAGGTGTTGCCCCGTCGGGATCGGGGCCTCGGGCATGACACGCGTCAAGGCGTAGAACGAGAATGGCGGCGGATACGTTTACCAAATCGCTGAGTCTGCGGAGATTGACATGACAATGTCACAGAAGATCGCGCCCTGTCTCTGGTTCGATCATCAGGCCGAGGAAGCCGCCAACTTTTACATATCCATCTTCAAGAACTCGAGAATCGTGACCGTGACCCGCTACAGTGAGGTCGGTCGCGAGATACACGGGCGTCCTCCGGGCTCGGTGATGACTGTGGCATTCGAGCTCGACGGACAGCCGTTCACCGCGCTCAACGGCGGTCCGATCTTTCAGTTCTCGGAAGCCATCTCGCTCCAGGTCAATTGCGACACCCAGACCGAGATCGACTATTACTGGAACGCGCTCGCCCAGGGCGGAGATCGGAAAGCGCAGCAGTGCGGCTGGCTCAAGGATCGCTACGGTGTTTCCTGGCAGGTCGTACCAACCGTCGTCACGGAATTGCTCAAGGACCACACCTCTGACACCGCGCAGCGCGCGATGGAGTCCATACTGCG
>JAICEG010000282.1 GCA_025924295.1 Vicinamibacteria bacterium | reverse complement strand
CTGCCTCGGCAAATCTTCCTGGTTGCTGCGCCGGGCGGCCTGCGGGCGTCTGCTGCGCTTCGACGCATGTGATCGCGAGCGCCACGGCGAGACAGGCCAGAAACGTACGGTTCACGGTTCCGTGTTCACGGTTCACGGTTCGTGTTCGGTGTTCTGGTTCTGGGTTCGGGGTTCTGAGTTCCGGGTTCCGTGTCGGCGTGGCACGCGCGCCGATTCCAGGAACCTCGAACCCCGAACCCAGAACTCCGAACTCGAACCCTGAACACAAACCGTGAACCCTGAACCGTGAACCCTGAACTGTACGGAGCACAGATCTAGTCTCTCCCAGAACTGGTGTAGATTTCATCGCAAAGGAAGAGAGGGTGTATGGCGTGTGATCGGCGGACGTTCCTGGCGGCGACGATTGGAGCAGCGGCAGCGCGGGCGGTGGCACATGCGCAGGCGCCGCAGCAGGTGTCGCCCGTGCCAACGCCCCGCGACTTTTCCAGGCTCGAACCCATCGCGTACCCCGATCCGGACATCGTCGCCCTCGACCCGCGTTTCCGCCAATACGTAATCTTCAACACCTCGATCAAGCGTCATCACATCGGCACGCAGTGGGCGGAAGGGCCCGCATGGAATGGCGTCGGCCGTTACCTCGTGTGGAGCGACATCCCCAACAACGTCCAGATGCGTTGGATAGAAGAAGACGGTCGCGTGACGACATTCAGGAACCCGGCTGGCTACAGCAACGGCAACACGTTCGACTACGAAGGCCGACAATTGTCGTGCGAACACGGTGGCCGGCGCGTCGTGAGATACGAGCCGAACGGAACGGTCACGACGATCGCGGAGCGCTTCGACGGTAAGCGCCTCAACTCCCCCAACGACGTCGTCGTCAATCCTGACCGCAGCATCTGGTTCACCGATCCCTTCTATGGCATTCGCGGCAACTACGAAGGGTTCAAGGCGCAGCAGGAGTCGAAGGAGTCCGTGTATCGCGTGGATGGGCAAACCGGGCAGGTTGCCAAGGTGACGGACGAAGTTGGTCAGCCGAATGGACTGTGCTTCTCGCCTGACTACAAACGACTCTATGTGGCCGACACGGGAATGCCTCGCGAGATCAAGGTCTGGGACGTCGATGGCAATGCGTTGCGCAACGGCCGTCGCTTCGTGCAGTTCGACATCCCCGGGGCCGGTACGCCATCGGCGGCCGACGGCATCCGTTGCGATGCCGACGGCAACATCTGGGCGGGTGCACGGCCGGGGGTGCAGGTCTTTGCCCCCAACGGCGATCGCATTGGCATGATTCGCCTTCCCGAGACGTGTGCCAATGTCTGTTTCGGGGGCGCGAGGCGGAATCGGCTCTTCATGACCGCGAGCCAGTCGCTCTATAGCGTCTACGTGGAAACCGTCGGAGCGCACATCGCCTGATCGACTCCGGGCGCCCACTGAATCAATTCCATCCTTGCGAAGCCCGGCCATGAAGGCTAGTCTCACGTCTCGTGCCGATCGAGGACCGAAGGTCAGAGCGCGGTGTTCTGACGCGTGAGTTGAGCGAGTTTCTCGTCGAGTTGTCCGTCGCGCTGCATCGTTATTCGATGTACCCGAGCGGACATCCTTCGCTTGGCCCCGTTGTCGATGCGATCGTCAATCGGGCGGGCCGGCTGTTCCAGGACCGAGGGATGATCGCCCTCGGCGTTGCGCGCCGCCAGTTGATCGTCGACGGCGTGACGACCGACCCCAATCAACCCGTGCTCCGGCGACTGGCCGAAGGACTCCACCGCCATCACATCGGCGCCGTGAGCATCGCTCGTGGAGTTCAGCCGCAGGAATTCGACCATGCGCTGCGCGCCCTTGCGAGTGAAGCCGATCGAAGCGGGCCGATCGGTCTCAAAGGCGACCGCCGGCTCCTCGAGTGGCCCCACCTCGCGCTGCATCCGCTGACGTTCGACGGGCTGGCTCTGGTCGACGACGGGGCCGCATCCGGTCAGGGCGGCAACGATGGGCAGGCCTCGACCGATGCCGAGCTCTGGGTCGCGTTGGCACGTGCCGCACTGTCTGCAGATGATCCCGCCGCGGGAGCTGTCGATACCGATCCTGGTACCGTCGCGCGCGCGATTGATGATCACCCCCACGCCGGCGCCTACGACCAGGTCATCGTCGAATACCTCTTTCAGATCGCCCATGAACTGAAATCCGCATCCGGCGAGAAGGCCGAGCGGCTTCGCAGGAAGACATCGCAGCTCGTGGCGGCACTGCGTCCCGAGACGCTCAATCGACTCGTGAACATGGGAGGCGACCGTACGCGGCGCAGCCGTTTCGTGTTCGACGCCACGCACGGCATGGCGGTGGATGCCGTCATCGAAATCGTCAAGGCAGCCGCAGGCGCGAGCGGGCAGACGATCTCTCACGGGCTCGTGCGGATGCTGTCGAAGCTCGCGCTGCACGCCGAGATGGGATCGGAGCGCGCACGGCCACGCGCCGACGCCGAGCTCCGCGAGCAGGTGGGCCGCCTGCTCGAGGACTGGGATCTACAGGATCCCAATCCCGAAGCGTACAGCCGCGTGCTGGAGCATCTGGCGACGACCACCCAGCGCCAGCGGGCGGGGCTGGCGTCAAGGGTCACGCAGGCTCCCGAACCAGTCCGCCTGGTGCAAATGAGCCTGGAGTCTGGTGCCGTCGGTCCGCTGGTCGAGCGGGCGCTCGATGCGCTGGTGCGAGCAGGACAGGCAAAGGCGGTGACGGAGCTCCTGGCGGCGCGCCCTGACGCAGAGGACGGCGTCGCAAATTCGTTGCTGACGTGGCTGATCCGTCCGTCCACGATCAAGGCATTGCTGGCGCACGAGCCACTCGATGTCGCCAGTCTCGATGCCCTTCTGCCGCGCCTGCCGATTGAAGGCTACGAGTACCTGCTGGACGCGCTCGCCACGTCGGAGAACCGGACTACGCGGCGAAGGCTGGTGGACCGGTTGTCGCGAACCGAAGTGGACATCGGTCCACTCGTGCTGAAACACCTGGACGATCCGCGGTGGTACGTGCAGCGCAACATGCTCATTCTGCTGGAACGCGCGCCGCAGGTTCCCGCGGGCTTTTCACCAGCGCCGTGGGCGGGGCATCCCGATCCGCGTGTGCGCTGTGAAGCCATCCGGTTGCAGCTCAGGCTCCCGGACGAGAGAGAGGGCGCTATCCTCTGGGCGCTCGACGACCTGGACCCGCGGATCGTCCACCTTGGTCTGACGGCCATTCAGCATGCCTGTCCCGAGGAGCTGATCCCGCGCGTCCTCAATCTTGCGGTTGATGCCGACCTCGATGACGACATCCGCGCGCTCGCGGTCAATGTGGTCGGGAAGATCCAGCGCGAGGACGTCCTCGAGGCGCTGCTGGAACTGACCGATGGAGGACGATCGTTGCTGGGGCGGATCCGTCTGCCGCTGAAGTCGTCCGTGCTCCTGGCGGCGGTGCGCGCCCTGTCCGAAGCGTGGGCCTTCGACCCGCGTGCGGCAGCGGTGGTGGTGACTGCCGCTGAATCCCCCGATCCCGACATCCGTGCTTCCGTCCTGCCGCCACTGTCATGAGCGATCCCGTCCGCTTTCTCAATGCGTTTGCGCAGGCGCTGGGCGTGATGACGCTCTACCCGGAGGGGCACCCTTCACGCGAGCGCGCCGTCGACATTGCGTTCGGCGAGCTCGAAGGGATCACGGACCCGGGGGGGCACCCCACGTTCACGTTCCTCGACGACGAAGTCGTGTTCGGTCGCGAACGACTGCGCGAGCTCAAGTCGTGGGATTGGGGGCGCCGCCTGGTGGCGGCCGGCATCCAACGGCTGGAGTTCGAACGCAAGGTGAGTCGTGACGAGTTCGACGGCTTCCTGCACGAGGTGCTCGGCCGGCTGGTGCTGTCGTCTGTCGATACCGGTGAAGCGCGCCAGATGCGCTCCCTGGGAATTCGGTTCGGGGCCGTGGGCATGGAAGGACACGACAGGACCGACGCGCTCGAACCGGCGTCTGCGGCGGTCACACTGGAACTTGCTCTCGGCGAGGAGGCCGACACGTTTCGCTGGATGCAGGGTCGTGTGCGCTCGCAGGGATCAGTGCCGTTCCTGGAGGCTGAAGCCGTCGTCCGATCCCTGTCGGTCGCGATGCACGGCGACAGCCGGATGGTGCTGCCGCTGCTCAAGCTCAAAGAGTTCGATCAGTACACCACGACGCATTCGCTGAACGTCGCGGTGCTGTCGATGGGGCTGGCCGAGTCGCTCGGGTGCAGCGCGGTGGAAGTGCGGGCGATTGGAGTGGCCGGACTGCTGCACGACATCGGCAAGATCCGGATTCCGATCGAAGTGCTGACGAAGCCTGGAAGGCTCACCGATGAAGAACGAGAGCTCATGAACCGCCATCCGGTCGACGGAGCCCGGATCATCATGCAGAGCGACGAGGACCTCGGCACGGCGGCCATCGTCGCCTACGAGCACCACATCATGCTGAATGGCGGCGGCTACCCGCGGCTGCACTACGGGCGAGAGTGCACGATGGCGAGCCGGCTCGTCCACGTGTGCGACGTGTACGACGCGCTCAGCACGACACGGCCGTACCGTGATGCGTGGCCGTCGGACAAGACGATGGCCTATCTCGCCGAGCGCGCCGGCACGGAGTTCGATCCCGATCTCGTGGCGGCGTTCATTCGCACGCTGCGAGAAGGAGAGGCGCAGGTGCGGGTGCTGACCGACTGACTCGCCGAGCAACGGAGGTTGGCGGAGCAAACGGATCGCCACGGAGTCACGATGACACGGAGGCGGGTGGACTGGGTCGCCGGCCTTTGGCCGCGTTCGCGGACCCACCCCACCCTTCGTGTCTTCGTGCCTTCGCGGCGATCGTGACTCCGCCCTCTTCGTCTACCGCTTCGATGCTGCGATGAGTGCCGCAAGATCGTTGCGCGCGTACGTGTTCGATGGATCGAGTTCTATCGAGCGCTGCAGATGCCGGATCGCTTCGTCGCGCGCGCCGTTCTGCGCCAGCGCCGCCCCGAGGTGCCAGTGCGTGACGGCGGAGTCGGCGTCGAGCCGCAGCGCACGTTGGAACAGTCCGATGGCCTCGCCGATCGCTCCGTTCGCCGCCCGCTCCACGCCGAGCGTGTTGTAGACATCCGCGCGTTCCGGAACGATCGTTCCGAGGTAGGCACTGCCGGCCACGAGACGCTGGCCGCTCTTCGCGATGTCCCGCAGGTGAGCGCCCTCGGCCGGGGTCGCGCGATAGGCGATGTCGAGCAGTCGCATGTACCAGTCCAGGCCCGCGACCGCCGGAACCGGCGCTCCATCCGCGAAGCATCGAGGACACCAGTCGGGGAGTCGATCGATGCTGACGATCGCGGCGGGGACGTCTTCGCCCGGGTTGAGCGCCGAGATGACGCTGTGCTCCATGAATGGCCAGTCGTCGGTTACCGGGCGTACCCCCGCTGTCGCGTTCTGCAGCGTCGGCGCGGACGCGACGAATGCCCCGGCGATCTCGCGGACCGTCCCGAGATCCAGCCGGGAGAGGTCGTCGCGCACGGCAGACCGCTGGGCGAGTGTGCCGAGCATGCGCGCCGGATCGAGCTCGATGGCCGGTTCGTTGGTGCCGATGAGGAGCAGGTCTGCCTGCGCGCCTGACAGGAGGACGGCCTGCGGGAAGACGTCGATGAACGCCCGGATCATCGCCAGTGTCGTCGGCGTCGGCACTTGATACGTGGGAAGCCACTGGCTGATGTATCCACCAGGGGTGAGCCGCGATCGCGCCAGCTCGTAGAACTCCTTCGAGTAGAGCGCGGCCACGCCCGCATACGAAATGGGTGGCGGCTCGAGCGTAATCAGATCGTAGGTGGCGTCAACCTGGCTCTGGAGGTGCTGGCGTCCATCGTTGACGAACACCCGGGCTCGCGAATTGGTCAGCACGCCATGATTCGCCTGGTCGAAGTACGGCGCATGCTCGAGGATGCCGCGCGACACATCGGCCACGTCGATGACGCGCACCGAGGGATGGAGGGTGGCGGCGTGCGTCGTGTTGCCGACGCCGAATCCGATCACGAGCACGGAGGCAGGCCTGTCCATCATCAGCAGCGGCACGTGCGCGAGTGCTCGCATGTAGCGCTGCGATAACCTGGCCGTCGACGACATGGCGTGGCCGTTGGTGAGAAGCAGGCGGCCCTCGGGCCTCTCGGCAACGGTGATGACTTCCGTCAATCCCTCGTACTGTGTCAGCACCATTCCCGTTTCGCTGCCGGGTCCGAGCGCGCGGCGCAGGACGAAATCGACCGGCAGATTCGCGCTGATCGCGATTGCCGCTCCAGTCGCGAGCAGCGAGCCCACGAGAACGCCCATGCTGCCGCGTCGCGACTCTCTCGGCGAGCAGAGATAGAGCGGTACGACAGACAACGCCGCCGCGCTCGCCAGCATCGTCGCGCTCGCCTGGATGCCGAACCATGGGACGAGCAGGAAGCCGGTCGCGAGCGAGCCGCCGACGGCACCCACGGTGTTCGCGAGATACAGGACGCCTGCCCGGCGCGCGACAGCATGCTCGGCGTGTTGCACCAGTGCGTTGGCGAGCGGGAAGCCGAGGCCCATCAGGATCGACGGAACGCCCGCGAGGACGAGCAGCGGCGTGATGTTGAAGACGAACTCGGTCAGCAGCGGCACTGGTCCCGTAACCGCGTTCACGGCGGCTTCGAGCGGTCGTGCGCTGACGAGCAGAGTGCCCGCCAGGGCGGCGATGGCCAACATCGTTTGCGTGACCATCAGCCAGGCGGCCGGGTGCATCGTGCGACGGGCAATCTGGCCTCCCACCAGCGCCCCGATTCCCATGCCGGTGAGCACAACGGTCAGCAGCAGCGCGAACACCGCGCGAAATCCGCCGAGCAGGATCGTGGCGTGCCGGAACCACAGAATCTCCATCCCGAGGGCCGCAAAGCCGGTGAGGCCCATCGCCACACTGGTCAGCACGACTCTCCCTTGCGACAGTCTCTCCACCCGCGATGCGAGCCGCTCGCCGCGAAGT
>JAICEG010000281.1 GCA_025924295.1 Vicinamibacteria bacterium | reverse complement strand
CTGCGGCGTTGACGAACCCCACGGCGATCGCAGGGAACTTGATCAAGAGGAATGGATTGCCGACGTACTCAGTCGCGTTCGTCGCAATCAGGCACAGACCGCTCATCGCGGCAATCACGAAGCCGGTTGCGGCGATCGGCGCTGTCGGGCGCGCGATCGACGCAAGCGGAATGCTCCGCCAGGCGCCAAGCAATCGAAGATCGAGGATGAGGACAGCCCCGAACAACGATCCGATGCCGAGAATGTGAATGAGGTTGACGATGCCGTAGGACCAGGAACCGGCATTGCGCATGGCGTGCCCGAGGGGAGAACCCTCGAGCCACGCCAGCAGGTCGGCCACGTCGCGCGAGTCCGAGTTACTTGCGATCGGGGTAAACGTTGAACGTCTTGCCGTTGTAGATGACTCGCTCGGTCTTCACCTCGAACCGATTGGCGTCGCGGTTGCGATGCCCCTGAATCGTCACCTGGGCGCCGACCGGAATCACGCCTTCCTTCAACCCGGCGCGCTCGACGCGGGCACCCGGCGCCAGCGTGATGTCCCACACCTGGCCCGCCTGGTCCTTCACTTTCATCGTGCCATGTGGACCGGCGAGACTCACCGGCGCAGCCAGAGTGCCGGAGAGCTGGAACTCTTCATCACCCTGCCCGCCCCACCCGTGATGTGCCGCCGCAGGGAGGGTCATGGCGACGAGCGCAGCCACGATCATCAAGAAAGAGAATCGCTGATGCATTACCTGCCTCCTTATCCGTGACGCCACTCCGCCTCGATGATGTCGTCGGTCGATGACATCGGTGTGTAGGGACGTCGCTGAGTGATGGCGTCTCGATGAAACGCCTGAGCGCCGGACGGACACAGCCGTACGAACAGTTCCAGCGCTGCGAGAATGATGCCGAGATCATCCAGTTGCCCGAACCCGGGAAAGAAATCAGGAACAAGATCGATCGGTGAGATCAGGTAGAGCCCCGCGAGGATTGGGACTACCTTGAGCGACACCGATACCTTCGGCTCTCGGAAGAGCCGGGTCGCCAGCCGCGCCTGCGCGAGAAGCAGACGCAAGCTCAAGGGGCGCGACAGCCAGGACGCGATGCGGATCGCCATGCCCGTGTGCCTCCGTCTACCCTACCACCGAATGAGGCTCACGGCGGAGCTTATCGACCTCAGCGTCCGATGGCCTCCGCAGCAGGGGATTCGGGCCACGCCGGAACCGGTGCCGCGACGTACGAGGCGTGCGCCAGGTTCGCCTGGAACAGCGCGACAGACGAGGCGATGAACTGCAATTTCACGAGCAGCCGGGCGACGACGTAGAGCTGCGACAGCAGGAACGCCAGCCACATCGCCGGACCGCTGCTTCCGGCGCCCGGCGCCACGAGCGCCCACGCTGCAACCACCGCCAGGAACGTCAAGCTGTTCAGCGCATAGAGCGCGACCACCCTTCGGCTGTGATTGCGAACGAATCGCAACGCCGCCACCAGCGCGCCGAGCACGCTGCGTCGATCTTCGACGACGATCCGCACCTTCGCGTAGTCGACCACGAGGTTGGTGGCGAGAAGAAGCGCGCCGAAGAGCATGTAGAACAACAGGCGAACCACGATCGCCGTCCGCTCCACGCTCATGTTTCGTGTCAGGTTCACGAACTGCTCGTCGAACAGCCACGGGTGCACGTACGCAAAGAGCCACCAGTACGCCAGGCCGGCGATGACGGCGAGGCGCAGGAAGCGGAAGAAGTACACGCCAGACGCCCCGAAGAACCCGAAGACGCGAAGCGGTCGCTGCCGGGCGTAGCGGTCCAGGATTCCTCCGCACAGAAAAGCCCACCCGCCCAGGTAGAGGCCAAGAGCGGAAGCAATTGGAAGGATGCTGCCTCTCGCGTCGAGCACGCTGCTGACGTTGTCGAGCACCATCGCGAACCCGATGACGCTGGGTGTGAACGTTGTTCCCAGGCCACTGGCCTGCGCGGTGAACTCCTGCCACCAGTCGTAGTTGACGCCGGTCGCCGCGGTCTCGCCGGCGACACTGCTGCCCAGATGTGCGGCCAGCATTCCGCGAAGGGTCAGTGCCAGCGGCAGGGCGAGGAGAAACGTCATCGCGAACACGCCAGCGACAATCGCCGGCGCGGCGACCACGCGCTTCCAGCCGTTGCGCCAGCTAGACGAAGAACCCATACGTCAGCATCAGGTCCTGGAGCCAGACCATCCATTTCAGGCTCCACTTGAGACTGGCTTCGGCGCCGCGCGGCCGCAGCGTGCGGCTGTTGTTCGTCTCCGCGATGTCGAGAAGAAGTACGCGGTCCGGGTCGACTTGGACGTTCAGGCCACGAGACGGGCGTTCGTAGACGTACACGACGCGCCGATCGCGGCCATCCCACGTCTCCTTGATCTGTTCTCCGTTCTCGAAGCTCGTGACCACGTCCACCGGAGATGTGGCTTCGCCGAGCCGACGGACGACCACGGTGGTTCGGTGCCTCTGATCGTCGAGCCGGTCGCTGCGGAACTCCTGGACGCCGTAGTCGAAGGTATTGGAGCTGCGGTACACCTCGTCGAAGAATCGAGCGTGGTCCTCGCCGCTCACTTCTCGCACGATATCGAAGAAGTCCGACGGCGTGGGATGCTTGAACTTCCAGCGCTCGAAGTACGTGCTGAGGATCCGCTGCATCATCGGCCACCCGAGCTTCTGTTCGAGTGTGTGCAGCCAGAGCGCTGTCTTGTTGTAGCTGATGATGGCGGCCGTCGATGGCCAGTAGCGGTAGGTCGAAGTCGCGGGGGCATCGGCTTCACCGTTGAGCCGATACCCGGGCAAACGATCGTTGTCGACTCGCGTGACGGGGATGTCGCGGAACGACCAGGGGAGGAAGGTCCCGAAGTACCGCTGTTCGATGCGATTGGGATCTTTTGCCTCCGCGAGCACGCGCGCTGTCGCGTAGGTGTTGATCCCTTCGTCCATCCACGCGTGCTCGAACTCGTTGGTCGCGACGATGCCGTACCACCATTGGTGACCGACTTCGTGTGCGGTGGTGCTCTCCGGCACCTGCGTGGCGTCGGGCGCCAGCCAGCGCGATCGGCCGGTCAGGAACGTCGGGTACTCCATGCCGTCGGCGTCGCTCTGGAAAGCCGGATCGACGACCGTGATGTATCCGTAGGGATACGCGCCAAACCACTCGCCGTAGAGCTTCAGGGTGGCATTGATGATCGCGAAGTAGCGATCGGCCTGTCCGCTCCGCTCCGACTGCAGCAGAAGTCGGACGTCTACCGGCGGCAGCGTGGGATGCTCGAATCGCTGTGACAGGTCGATGTAGTCGGGGCTCGCCGTCCACGCGAAGTCGTGAATGTCTTCGGCCTGGTAACGGTGCGTCGCGGTGCCATCAGCGTTGTCGGTACGCATCGACTGCCGCCCTGACGCACCGACGATGAAGCGATTCGGTACGGTGAGCCGCACATCGTACACACCGAAGTCCGAGTAGAACTCGGTCGCAGCGTGAAACTGATGCGTGTTCCAGCCGGTCGATTCGAGCACACCGAGCTTGGGGAACCACTGGGCGATGAAGTAGGAGTCGCCAACCCACCCGGTCCGCGCGAATGGGCGAGGGATTCTCGCCGTCCACTCCAGGTCCACTTCGACTTCTTCGTTCGGTCCGACGCTGCGGCCCAGGGGCACGCTCATCACCGTCCGGTCGCGCTCGTTCCCATCGTCAGGTGCGATGAACCGTATGCCACCGGTGACGTCGCGCCTGTTGCCAGACGGCTCGCGCAGGTGGATGGAAGTCACGTCCAGCGAGCTCCATGCGTCGTCTGGTGGAGGCTGGTAGAGAGCGGCCATCCGCCGCTCGCGCAGCCAGGTAGATTCGGCGTCACGCCAGGCGTTCCAATAGAGATGAAACTGCAGCTCCGACGTCGGCTGATCGGTGATGTTGCGCCAGCGGATCGTTTCGCGCCCGCGGATCGTCTTTGCGTCCTCGTCCAGCCTCGCGTCGATCTCGTAGTTGGCGTTGCGCGGTGAGCGGGCGTCGGCGGGCCCGCCGCCCACGTCAGATGCGGCGACGCCTGGTTGCGCGATCGGCGCCGCCTGACGTGCGGTGACTGCGACGACGATCGCGCCACACAGGCAGAGGGCGGCAGCGAGGGGCCGCAGGGTATCCATCAGCTTCGAGACGTTGCGCGCGAATTGTACCTTCGTGCATCGTACTCTCGTACCTTCGGACCCTCGGACCGCTTCTATAATTTGCTGATGATTCGCGTCCTTCACGTCGGTCTCGGACCGATCGGCGCCGCCGTGGCACGACAGATTGCCGCCCGCAAGGGCCTGCGAATCGTTGGCGCCGTCGACATCGATCCGCTGAAGGTTGGCCAGGATGTCGGTGCGGTCATCGGCGTCGATCGCAAGCTTCGCGTGAAGGTCGGCGTGGACATCGGCACGGCGATCGATGAGTCGAAGCCTGATGTCGCGGTGCTGTGCACCAGCTCCTCACTCAAGGGTGTGCTTCCCGAGCTCATGGAAGTCCTCAAGCACGGCGTAGCGGTCGTCACGACGACCGAGGAGGTCGCCTATCCGCGAAAGGACAATCGCGCGATCGCGAAACGGATCGACGCGGCCGCGAAAAAGGCGAAGGTCGCTGTCCTGGGAACCGGCGTCAATCCCGGGTTCACGATGGACGCGCTGCCGATTGCGCTGAGCGCGGTCTGCGAGCATGTCGATCGCATCGAGGTCTGGCGCGTACAGGACGCGCGAATCCGGCGCCTGCCGTTTCAGCAGAAGATCGGCGCGGGACTCACACCCGAGGATTTTCAGCGACGAGTCGAGAACGGCCGCGTACGCCACGTCGGCTTCACCGAGTCGATTCAGATGATCGGCGACGCGATGGGATGGAAGCTCGACGAGATCACCGACGATGTCTCCTCGAAGATCGCCGAGACTGCGGTGTCGAGCGAGTGGCTGTCGGTCGCGTCCGGCCAGGTGTGCGGCATCGTTCAGGACGGCGTAGGCTATGTGAAGGGGCAGCCGAAGGTGACGCTGCGCCTCGAGGCCTATCTGGGTGCACCGGAATCGTACGATTCCGTGCTGATCGAGGGTACGCCGCGGATCTACTCGAAGATCGACGGCGGCGTGCACGGGGACATCGCGACCGCGGCGATTACCGTGAACGCGATCCCGGCCGTGATCGCAGCGGCTCCCGGGCTGCGGACGATGCGGGATATGCGACTTCCGTCGTTCGACGGTGGCGCACTGTCATGGGCCCGTAAAGGTTGACGGCAGTCGAATGAGCACTCTCTGGCCGACGGTGCTCTGGTACGGCGGGCTGCTTGGCGTCGGGCTGGCGGCTCTCTTCACGCTGTGGGCGCTCGCGCTCTACATCATCAAGCACGCGACGGGCGCCTTCGTCTCGGTGATTCTCGGCGCCGCCCTCGCATTGGCGGCCACTTCGACCTGGGCCCTGACCTACGGTACGAGCCTCGGCCAGGGAGGCCAGCTGCTCAAGGTCCACGGCCCGCTCTTGCAGCTGGCGGCGGCAGCTGTCCACACACGCGCCGCGCTCGAGGACGTACGCGCCGCCGCCGCGCCATCACCGGATCTCACGTCGCTTCAATCGACATACGAGGGTCACGAAGCGTCGATCGACAGCCTCTTGCAGGCGGAATGGCAGTTTCACCGCCGCGGAGCATGGGACGAAGCTGCGCTGCTCTACAAGGTCACGTGGGGTCTGAATGACGTGCAAGTGCACCACGCGCGCTGGGAAAAACGTGCGGAGGCGCTCGAGTGCCCGGCACTCTCCTCTGCGCCTGCGCTCAGCGACGCGATGAGCCGTCTGCAGGAGCGCCTGCAGGCGCACCAGATGGTCGCGCGCGTCGTTGGCGAGCAGTTCGATGGATACGATCTCGCGCAGCAGGATTCGCAGCCGACAAGCAGTGCGACGGTGACGAGGAGGCTCGCCGTGGTGCTGGGAGGGTTGGCGCTTCTCTGCATGGTGGCGGCCGCCCTCGTGTGGCGCAAACGGCCGCGCCACGGCATCGACGTGCTCGTTGCCGTTGCGGCGATCGTTCTCGTCAACCTGGCGGGATGGCTCGCGCTCGGCACGGGGGCCGACCAGGAAGGCTTGCGGGCGGCTCTCTTTGCCAGAGCCGCGACGGTCTATCGCGAATCGGTCGACCTCAATGAGCGCGTCAAGACGCTGATGCCCACGCCTCGTGAAGGTGTACTGCCGCCGCGCGACTCTGCCGAGAGCCTCGTGACCGATTACGCGGAGTATATGAACTCGGTGCGCGCACTCGTGCAGCTGGTTCGCGTCTGGGATCGCGCGGTCCTCACCGGCACGCTCGACACCGGCATTGTCTCTTCGGAGCAGGTTCGAACGCATGACGATCTGCTGAATGCGATTCGGTCCAGGCTGCTGACGCTGTACCGCCAGTACGTGCAGCTCGATGGACGAATCACCGGGCTCCATTGCCGCTCCGAGTGGTTTCCGAGAACTGACGGCCGGGCTCGTGAGGACGAGCTGCTCGCGCTGCCTTGAGGATCGCGCCGCGGTACCTCACGCTCGATTACGACGCACCGAGGCACAGAGGCACTTTGGTACCGTCGTGACCTCCCCCGTCACGCCGTTGTGTTCGTATAGCCTCGCGCGCGTGGCGCCTAGGCTCAAGTGGTCGGACAACGTGTGGATGGGTGTCTCTGTCGAGAGTCCGGCATTCAAGTGGCGCATGGACTACCTTCGCCGTGTGCCAGCCGCGATTCGGTTCGTCTCGGCCGAGCCGTTGCTCGAGGCGTTGCCCGGCCTCGACCTGCGAGGGATTCACTGGCTCATTGCTGGTGGCGAGAGCCAGACGGGCTGTCGACCTGCTGACCTCAGCTGGTTTCGGGACTTTACGGGACCAATGTCGTCGCGCCGGTGTCGCCTTCTTTCTCAAGCAGCTCGGTGGTCATCCGTCGAAGCGCGGAGGCAATGAGGCTCGACTGAATGGCCGTCGCTGGATCGAGTTGCCGGAAGCGAGGCGTTAGAGGCGTCGTTAACCCGCGTCCGTGAGGAGATCATTGGCAAT
>JAICEG010000280.1 GCA_025924295.1 Vicinamibacteria bacterium | reverse complement strand
GCTCGGCGGGTCTGCAGAACGACACCAGGTCTATGCCGGACGGCAGCGCGTCTGTTGCTCTGACAACGCGCTCGACACAGCGGCAGGCGGAGGAAGCGCAACACGACGTGGTGGTTTCGCCCGACGAGGTTGTTGCGTTGCGGCAACTGGTAGTTGCGATTATGGCGCAGCAGGTCAAGGCGGTCGATATCCCGGAGCTTGGAGTGGAGTCTGTGCCGCTCCCTGCGATTGAGGAGATCATCCTGGAGCCGATCACATTGAGCCCGATGAATGAGGCTCTTGAGTGAGGAGAGCAATCGTGAAGCAACTAGCAGCGGTGTACTTCTTGGTGACGGCGTTCGCGTTCGTGCCGGTGGGCACCGCGTACGGTCAGGAGGAGGCTGCGCGGAAGCAGCAGGAAGCGGATGCTGCCAGGTCGGACGCTGCTGCCGCGAAAGCGCAGGCCGCTCGCGACGATCTCCAGCGCCTCGTGCCATTGAGTGTCGAGGTCATGGTCACGCGGTATCAGGGCGAGAAGAAGATCAGCAACATGCCCTATGTGATGGCTGTCAACGCGAACAAGCTTGGCCAGGCTGGCCCGGCGCTGTTGCGAATGGGCGCCAGGGTGCCGGTTCCGACGATTGCTGGCAATCCGGCGGGCGGCGTCGGTCCGGTGCCCGCACCGGTGAACTACCAGGACATCGGGACCAACATCGACTGCACCGCTAAAGTCGTGGACGGCGGGTTCGAACTAATGATCAGCGTCTCGGATACGTCGGTCTACACGAACATCAAGGACGACGCGACTCCCACGGTCGGCGACATGCCGGTCTTCCGCTCATTCAAATCGACGAACACACTCGTCATGAAGGACGGGCAGACCCGGGAATTCACGGCCGCCACCGATCGCGTCAGCGGCGAGGTGATCAGGATTGGTGTGACGCTTAGAGTAGTGAGATAGCGGAAGGAGGGTTCAAAAACCCGCCTCCACGCCCAGCTCGTGCTGCGCAATCAGCAGATCCTCGACGACTCGTCCGCCGATGAGATGCTCCTGGATGATTCGCTCGAGCGCGGGCGGATCACATTCTCCATACCAGGCGCCTTCCGGATAGACGACAGCGATCGGCCCGCCTTCGCAGATACGAAGGCAGTTCGCCTTGCTGCGAAGAATCCCGCCCTGTTCAGAAAGTCCGAGTTCCTTCAGCCGGCGCTTCAAATACTCCCACGCCGCCACGCCTCGCTCCATGTCGCAGCACTTCGGCTTGGTCTGCTCGGCACACAGAAAGATGTGGCGCCGTGCCACGGGGACGCCGTAGAGAATGGCTTTTTCTCGTAGTGATTCGTTCATCCGCTCTACTTCTTGGCCTCGGGCATCGCCGGGGTGGCGCGCGGGGGAGTGGTGTTGGGCGGCGTCCACAGCTTGATGCGGCCTTCCCACATGCCGCGGTTGTTCTCTTCGCACGAGTACTCGAGCAGGTTGCCGTTGGAGAGGGTCATGACCCGCTCGTTCGTCCACGGCTGCGTGTAGTAGACCGGGTCGGTGATGGTCACCTTATAGGCGATGTGCCCGGCGTCGATCATTCTGAACGTCTGGACCAGGCGCAGCTTGTCACTGTGCGGGCGCCCCACCGTGTCGAGCCGCGTATAGCCGTTGAAGCCGATGGTGTCGACGATGAGCGTATCGCCGTCCCACTTGGCAATCGAGCTACCGAACCATGTTGGATCGGGATCTTTCGGATGTTCGTCCTTGAACGGCACGACGTGGAACCAGGTGCTCACCTCGAACAGGAACGCGATGTACTTTTCGTTCTGGAAGATCTGAATCGGGTACGGCGCGTTCATCGACCGCATCAAGCCATAAGGCATGCACATACCCGTGTAGTCGCCGTCGCGCTCGGGGTTGTAGTTCTTCATGTTCTCGAGCCCGGCCGGTGTGAACGGCAACTCCTTCGGACCCGTCTGCAGCGCGGGGTTCCGCTGATTCGTGACGGTCATGTCCGGCACGTACTGGTGGTCCCACACGCCGCTGAAGTCCGGGCGGCCGTTGGGGAGTCGTGGTGCCGGTCCCGTTGGCGGCGTGTATTCACGGCTGGCCGAAACGCCAGAGCCGCTCGTACTGGTACCACGTGCGCTGTCGATGGCTTGACCCTGTGCGGCGATCATCGACGGGAACAGGCTCAAAGTGGCGAGCGTCACGACGACGGCAGACAAACGCGCATGCATGGACATGTCGCGATTATATAGTGCGCATTAACGCCGGGACTCGCCTAATGGGCATCGACTTAGATCGCATCCAGTTCGGTGATTTCCAGACGCCGCCGGCACTGGCCGCGCGGGTCGTGGAATTGCTGCGCGATCGGGGACTCGCTCCACGCACAATCGTGGAACCGACGTGCGGTACGGGCGCCTTCGTCGACGCCGCGGTGACAGTCTTTCCTGACTCGACCGTTCTCGGCTACGACGTCAACCCGGACCATGTGCGGACGGCAGCATCCTCAGGACGTGTGCGCACGGCGGGACGGCTGTCGTGCGAGGTCGCCAACTTCTTCGAGGTGGATTGGGCCGCCAGGCTTGCGGCGCTATCCGAGCCGATCCTCGTGCTCGGAAATCCTCCCTGGGCGACCTCCTCTGGGCTCGGTGCGATCGGCGGCAGCAACCTGCCTCAGAAGACCAACTTTCAAAACCGTCGCGGACTCGACGCGCTGACCGGCAAGAGCAACTTCGATGTCGCCGAGTCGATGCTGCTGACACTGCTGGAGGCCGGCCAGCAGAGGGACCTCACGCTGGCGATGCTGGTGAAGACGAGCGTGGCTCGACGTGTTCTTGCACATTTCTGGATCAAGGGCGCGCGTGTCGGGGCGGCAGCAATCTATCGGTTCGATGCCGCTGGTTACTTCGGCGTGAGTGCGGACGCGTGCTTGTTCCTCTGTCAGTCAGGCGATGTCCCGGTGAACGACTGTCTCCTGGCAGACATCGAACGGCCTGACGTGGTGCTCGGGAGAATCGGGTGGCGGGACGGCGCGCTCGTCTCTGATCCGGTCGTCTACGACCGCCACAGATCGCTGCTCGTGTCGAACGGACCGAAGACGTCTGGCCGATGGCGCTCCGGCGTCAAACACGACTGCTCGGCGGTCATGGAACTGCGACAGATCGCGAGCGGAACTTTCGTCAACGGATCGGGGGTTCGTGTGGAACTCGAGCCTGACTACGTGTATCCGTTGTTGAAGGGGACCGATCTCGTGCACGGCCAGGTTGACCGTGTGCGCCGCTGGCTCGTGGTCACCCAGAGCCGGCCGGGGGATGACACGTCGGTCATCGCGGAGCGTGCGCCTCGCACGTGGGCGTACCTCTGTGCCAACGGCGAGTGGCTCGACGCGCGACGCAGCTCGATCTATCGCAAGCGGCCTCGCTTCTCGGTGTTCGGCGTCGGGCCTTACACATTTGCACCGTGGAAGGTTGCGATATCCGCCCTCCACAAGCGCCTCTCGTTTGCCGTGGTCGGCCCCCACAACGCGCGGCCGGTCGTGCTGGATGACACCTGTTACCACTTGTCGTTCGAAAGCGAAGCTCACGCTCGCCAGACCGCCCACCTGCTGAACTCCGAGCCTTGCATGGAGTTGCTGGAGGCGATGGTGTTCTGGGACGCCAAGCGCCCCATCACCGGCGACGTGCTGCGGCGGGTGGACCTTCGTCAGGTGGCGATTTGCCTCGGGATTTCATCGGACGGGGCGTCGCCAGCCTTGCCAGTTCCGGTCAACCTGCCGTAAGATAAGGGTTTGTTTGAATCCCTAAGTACCCGCATCCAGAGCGCCTTCACGTCCCTGAGGGGCGAGGTGCGCCTGACCGAGGAGCACGTCGAATCGGCGTTGCGCGAGATCCGTCTTGCGCTCCTCGAGGCGGACGTCAACTTCCAGGTCGTCAAGGCTTTCATCGATCGCGTCCGCGACAAGGCGACCGACCAGGCGGTGCTCAAGAGCCTGACGCCGGTCCAGCAGGTCGTGAAGATCGTCCGCGACGAGCTGCTTTCGCTGTTTGGCACGACCGAGGGCGGCCTGAAGAAGGACGCGCCGACGCCGCGCGTCGTTCTCCTGCTCGGACTCCAGGGTTCCGGCAAGACCACGACCTGCGGCAAGCTCGGTCGCTGGCTGCGCCGTCAGGGCCGTCACCCGCTGATGGTGTCGACCGACGTCCGTCGCCCGGCGGCAATCCAGCAGTTGTCCGTGGTGGGTGAGAAGGCCGAGGTCAAGGTTTACGCCCCCGAGACGATGGACCCGGTGGCGCGTGCGTCAGGCGCGCTCGCTGAAGCCAAAGCCAAAGGGTTCGACACGGTCATCGTCGACACCGCGGGTCGTCTGCACATCGACGACGACCTGATGAACGAGCTGCAGGCGATCAAGGACGTCGTCAAGCCCTCGGACCTGCTGTACGTCGCCGACTCGATGACCGGACAGGACGCGATCAAGAGCGCCGGCGAGTTCAACCGACGCATCGGTGTCACCGGCGTCGTGCTGACCAAGCTCGATGGTGACGCGCGCGGTGGCGCGGCGCTGTCGGTGGTCTCGGTGGTTGGCGTGCCGGTCGCGTTCATCGGCAGCGGCGAGCGTCTCGAGGATCTCGAGCTCTTTCACCCCGATCGCATCGTGTCGCGCATCCTCGGGATGGGCGACGTGCTCTCGCTCATTGAGAAGGCCGAACAGGCGATCGGTGAGAACGAGGCCGAGGAGCTCGAAGAGAAGCTCCGCAAGAACCAGTTCTCGCTCGACGATTTCCGCACGCAGCTTCGAACGCTCAAGCGGATGGGACCGCTCGAGAGCATCCTGGGCATGATTCCCGGACTCGGGAACCTGAAGGAACTCGCCCAGAACAAGCCGGATGAAAAACAGCTCGCGCGTGTCGAGGCGATCATCTCGTCGATGACGCCCGCCGAGCGTCGCAACGATCAGATCATCAATGGCAGCCGGCGTAAGCGCATCGCCGCGGGAAGCGGCACCTCGGTCGAGGACGTGAATCGCCTCCTCAAGCAGTTCGGGGAGATGAAGCGCGTGCTGCAGATGATCGGGCGGGGCGGAACGCCTGCGATGAGGGGCATGAAGGGCATGCCGAAGATGCAGCCGCATGAGGGATTTCAGACGCCGCATGGCGCCGGGAAGAAGCGGAAAAAGGGCGGGCCCTGGGGGCTCATCAAGTCACGATAATGGTCAACTTCCAATTCCCGACTCCCAACTCCCAATCCGGGATGGGAGTTGGAAGTTGGGGGTTGGGAGTTGAAGCGGAGCGAGAGATGCTAGCGATTCGAATGAGACGCGTAGGGTCGAAGAAGAAGCCCTACTTTCGCGTGGTGGTGACGGAGGCGAAGTCGGCTCGCGAGAGCAGCTTCGTCGAGAATCTCGGGACGTATAACCCGCGATCGAAGCCGGCTGTCGTCGAGATCAACAAGGAGCGTATCGAGCACTGGCTGAAGCTCGGTGCGCAGCCGTCGGATTCCGTGCGGACGCTGCTGGCGAAGCATCTCACGCGCGACATGTCCAAGCCGGTGGAGGCTCCCGCTCAGCAATGACGTCCAGGGAGGGGCAGGACGGCGAGAAGAGCAGTCCGCTCGCTGCGGTCGTCGACGTAGTGGTCAGGACGCTGGTCGATCACCCCGAGGCGGTGAAGGTCACCGAGTCGGTTCGCCGCGGCATGACCGTCATCGAGTTGTCCACGGCGCCCGGCGACATGGGGAAGATCATCGGTCGCCAGGGACGGACTGCAGCGGCCCTGCGGACGTTGGTCGCATTGACCGGAGAACGCCACGGCGTTCGCGCGCAGCTGGATATTCGGGACTGAGCGGCGAACAACTCCCAATCTCCAACTCCCAAGCTCCAACACTCGATTCGCGGTTGGGCCTTGGAAGCTGGGAGTTGGAAGTTGGGAGTGAATGTGGCTGACTGGGATCAGATGGTGCTTGTTGGCCGCATCGCGAGGCCGCACGGAATTCGTGGACAGGTGATCGTCACACCGGAAACGGATTTCGTCGAGGAGCGATTCCAGGCAGGCAAGATGTTCTGGACGCGGTCGGATCGCGGCGAAGAGGCGCTCACGATCAGCTCGGCGCGCGTCCAGAACGGGCGGCCGGTGATCGGGTTCGAAGGTTTTGCGACGATCGAGGATGTAGAGCGGCTGGCGGGCCGCGAGCTCAGGGTGCCCGAGGACTCGCTGCAGCCTCTGCCTGACGGTGCCTACTACCTGCACGAACTCGTGGGTTGCGCCGTGGAGACGACAGCCGGCGAGCAGGTTGGCGAGGTTCAGCGGGTGGAAGGAGGGGCCGGCGCAAGCGTGCTGAGCGTGGCGGGGGCGCGTGGGGAAGTGCTGGTACCGCTAGCGGCCGATATCTGTGTCGAGATCGATATCGCCACGCGGCGGATTCGAATCAACCCGCCTGAGGGGTTGCTCGAATTGAACGCGAAGTAGGTTGCCGGTGAAGTTCGACATCGTCACGATCTTCCCCGCGATGATCGAAGCGGGTCTCGGCGAAGGCGTGGTGAGTCGGGGCGTCGAGCGCGGCCTGCTGGATGTGGCGGTGCACGACCTCCGGCGCTGGACGACCGATCGCCACCGGACGGTCGATGACGTCCCCTACGGGGGTGGCCCCGGGATGGTGATGAAGGCCGAGCCGCTGATGCGGGCGGTCGAGGACATTCGCTCCACTCGTGGCGTGCCGGATTCGGTGGTGCTGCTCTCGCCGCAGGGCCGGACGTTCACGCAGGCGGAGGCCGAGCGCCTCACTCGTCTCGGGCACATCGTGCTGTTGTGCGGCCGCTACGAGGGGATGGACGAGCGCGTTCGGGACCTGGTCGCCACCGAGGAGATTTCGATCGGCGACTACGTGCTGAGTGGAGGTGAACTGGCTGCCCTGGTCGTCGTGGATGCGGTCAGCCGGCTGGTTCCAGGGGTCGTCGGGGACGAGCAGTCGGTCGCGCAGGATTCGTTTACGCGCGGCCTGCTCGATTACCCGCATTACACGCGACCGGCGGAGATTGCGGGACATCGAGTGCCGGACGTGCTGCTCTCGGGGCATCACGG
>JAICEG010000279.1 GCA_025924295.1 Vicinamibacteria bacterium | reverse complement strand
GCACGTCGGCCGCGAACGATGCGGCGAACTTCTCCCTGTCGAGCAGAAGGAACCCGTCTTGCGGAGGAAGGATCGGAGGCACCGGTGCACCGGGTGCCGGATTGGCGATGAGGGTGGCGACCGATTCGCCCTTGTCTGGCGCAAATGCCGCGATGTAGACGAGCCCAGCGACCTTCGGATCGTTCCCGGCTTGCGTAATTACCACGCCGCCATAGGAGTGACCGACGAGGACTACGGGGCCGGGCTGCGCCGCGATCACGCGCTTGGTGACGGCGACGTCGTCATCGAGCGAGATCGTCGGATTCTGGACGATGCCGACGCGGTACCCATGCTGCTGCAGCATGTTGTACACACCCTGCCAACCGGAACCGTCCACGAATCCACCGTGGACGAGCACGACCGAGACGGATGCGGCTGTTGAAGCACCCATAAACGCTCTCCTCTCTGTGCCGCTCACCGCGAGTCGGCTCGGGCGAAGAGTAATAGGAAGCGTCGTGCGCGGATGGTTGCTGAGTGCCACGTACCGCGTTCTTCTGGGCTTTGCGCGTCACCAGCCACAGTTCTGCGGCGGTTCTGAGAACCGGTACCTGCCGAAAGTCCCGCCGTGCGCTAGATCCCGCGTGAGCTCCGTGGATTCAACGTGGGAGTGGCCAGAGAAGTGGACGTCGGCTCATGCAAGCAAAGTGGTGTGCGCCAATCAGTTGCCGGCATCGTTGTCGGCGAAAAGAACCGCTGCATTCAGATCGGCGCGCGGGCAGCTTCGAGCGTGGCTGTGCGCCGCCACTCGTCAGGGCTGGCAGGGACAATTTCAGGGACAATCGAGGGGACATCGGCGGTCGCGTAAGTCACGATCTCGTTTATACTTAGCTTTCTCGCCGCGGTGAGGTGGCCGAGAGGCTGAAGGCGGCGGTTTGCTAAACCGTTGTAGGGCCTTTAAAGTCCTACCCAGGGTTCGAATCCCTGCCTCACCGCCAACCTTCGCTCACATTGCCAACAGTGCGTGAGCTACGGTTGGTGCAGCTTGGACGTCCGGCTGTCGCTCGGCTGAAACAGCGAGAGGACCATCCACGCGCACGCGCCGGACATCACGGCAATCCACACCTGACCTGCACCAACAGCGAGACCGATCGCAGCCGTCAGCCAGATAGTCGCCGCCGTCGTCAGCCCCGTGATCTCCTGTTGATCGGTCCGCTTGAGGATGGTCCCGGCGCCGATGAAGCCAATGCCGGCAGCAATCCCTTGAATTACCCGTCCGAGATCGCCTTCATTCAACCCGATCTCCGCCGGGACGATGATGAACAGCGCCGCGCCGATGGCCACGAGCATGTGGGTCCGCGTTCCCGCAGCTTTCCCCATTGATCCGCGTTCGGCGCCAATCATCCAGCCAAGCGCAGCGGCAATGGCGATGCGGATAGCCACCCGCGCAAGTTGCGTGACGTCTGGAAACGGAAGGACTTCGCCCCAGTTCATGTGCTTCTCCTCAGCTCGGAGAGAGATGCAACTCGCACGCCCTCGAAGCGTTGGAGCAGGAATTTCTCGCGGGAGTGCCGAGAGCTCAGCCGGCACGGCGGGCCGGCGGCTCCGTCAGCTAGTTAATCGTCCAGAGCGTGAGGGAGGAGACATCCTTCACGAAGATCCGATTCCCCGAGATCACCGGCTGCGACCATGTGTCACTGGCCGCGACCTTGTAGCGTGCGATGGGTTCGAACTTCTCGCGGTTCAAGCGGATGACCACGAGCTCGCTGTCTTCCTCGAGTGAGAAGATCGTGTTGCCCGCCCGCGCGATGGCGGCGTGCGCAGCCTGGCGCGGCTCGCTCCTCCACAGCACCTTGCCGCTGTCGAGGTCGAGCGCGAAGTACTGCCCGCTGTTCAGGTGCGACAGGCCGAAGAGCACGTTGTCGACAGCGACGGCGTCGCTCATATGTGCCGACACTTCCTCGGTTCGCCACACCTCCGAGGTCGTCCATTCGGGGTTGCCCGGTGCGACGCGGAACGCGACGACCCCGTTGTTGCGTCCCATCTGGAGCACCATGTCCTTGTAGAGCAGCGGTGTCTGACTCGTCGTGTTGCTCGGCGTGGTGAACGGCCGGCGCCACAGCAGCTTGCCGTCTTCGAGTGACACGCCCACGAAGTTCTTCTGCGTGAACGTCACGACTTGTGGTGTCCCACCCAGGTCGAAGAGCAGCGGCGATCCGTACGCCGGACCGTCGCCGTTCCAGGTCCAGCGAACCTTACCGGTCGCCACGTCGAACGAGGCCAATTCACCCTTGTCGTGTCCGCCCACGTGCAGAATCATCTGGTTGCCGACGACGAGAGGCGACATTGCCGTGTGGTAGAGCGGCTCGACGGGGTCGGCAGGCCTCTGCCAGAGCTGCTTGCCGCTGGCGGCGTCGAACGCCGTGACGATGCCGCTGATACCGAGCGTGAACAACCGGTTGCCGGCGAACGTGGGTGTCGACTTCGGCCCCGGACCATGCGGCGCGGTCGCCGGGTTCATCTTGAACGGCGCGGGGTAGCTGGTCCGCCACAGCACCTTCGCGCTCGCGGCATCGAACGCGGTCATCACCTCGTTCTCACCCTGGCGAGTAAACATGTAGAGGCGATCTCCCACGACGAGCGGTGTCGCGTAGCCGGTGCCGACCTCGACATTCCAGCGCCTGGTCAGCGTCATCGGCCACGAGGCGGGCTCCTTGAACGCGCGAATGAGGCCATCACGCGCCGGCCCGCGCCACTGCGTCCAATCCTGCGCCGCCAGCGGCGCGATCCAGATGACAAGCCCTGCGACAACCGCGAGTCGGATGTGAATCATGGGCATAAAGATACCCTGTCGTTGCCCTTCGGATCGCTCCCTTGATTATCTAGGGGAAAAGGCGTATGCTTCTCCCTAGATTATCTAGGGAGCTGGACGCATGGAGAAGGAGCTGCTGCACGGGACGCTCGAAGTGCTGATCCTCAAGACGCTCAGCTGGGGCCCGATGCACGGCTTCGGCATCGGCCGCTGGATCGAACAGTTGAGCGGGAACGAGCTGCGAATCGAGGAGGGGTCGCTCTATCCCGCGCTCTATCGCGTAGAGAAGAAGGGCTGGGTGGAGGCCTCCTGGGGGGTTTCCGACAACCAGCGGCGCGCGAAGTTCTACAAACTCACGGCTGAAGGGCGCCGGCAACTCCATAAGAACGCGGATACCTGGTCCAGCTTCGCTCACGCGGTGGCGCGCGTGCTGAGCGCAAAACAGCAGCCGGTGTCATGAGTGCGACCCCACTGTGGCGGCGCTATCTGCGCTTCTGGGGATCCGACCCGGCCGCTGACGTCGATGACGAGTTCGCCTTTCATGTCGAGACGCGCATCGACGAGCTCGTTGCGCAAGGCGTGGAACCGAAAGCCGCGCGCGACGAAGCGCTGCGAGGCTTCGGGAACATTCAACAGGTGAAAGCGATCTGCAGAGTCCTGGCAGAAGAGCGGGAGAGAGCCATGCGCCGAACTCAATGGTGGGCTGGTTGGCGGCAGGACCTGCGATTCGCGATCCGGCAATTGTTCGTCAGTCGCGTGCTGACCGTCGTCCTCATGGTTACCATCGCGCTCGGCATCGGCGCGACAGTTGCCATTTTCAGCGTGCTGAATGTCGTCTTGCTGCGTCCGCTGCCCTTCTCCGACAGCGATCGCGTCGTCTTCGTGTACGAGACCTGGCGGCAGTTCCGCCAGGGAAACGCGTCGGTCGGTCACTTCCACGACTGGACTGAGCAGGGCGAGGTCTTCGACGCCACGTCCGCCTTCACACGTGCCACTTACAACCTGTCCGATGGCGAGCCGGAGCGCGTCAGTGGGGCCCGCGTCACGCCGGGTTACTTCCAGGTGATACAGATTCAGCCGGTGCTCGGGCGGTACTTCACGCAGGCCGACGTCGAGCACGGCAGACGGTTGGTGGTGCTCGGCCATGGCCTGTGGCAACGTCGCTTCGCAGCGGATCGGTCGCTGGTTGGCCGAACGATTCGACTCAACGGTGAAGCACATACCGTCGTTGGCGTTTCGCCACCGGAGAGCGACCTGCTGCGCACCGCGCCGCAACTCCTGACGCCGCTCGTCTTCTCACCGCAGGAGCGAGCGAACTACGGGATGCACAGCTTCACGGTGATCGGCAAATTGAAGGCCGGTATCACGAAAGAGGCCGCACAAGCCGACATGGAACGCGTGACTCGCGGTATCGCGCAACGAGAGCCGCGCAGCATGGAAGGACGCTCCGTCAACGTGCAGTCGTACGAAGACATCATGCTCGGTGGCCATCGCGCGCCGGGGTACGTGATGTTGACGTCAGTTGTCATCGTCCTCCTTATCGGCTGCGCCAACGTCACGAATCTACTGCTGGCGCGCGCGACTGCTCGTCGGCGCGAGATCGCCATTCGCGCTGCCGTGGGCGGGGGCCGATGGCGCATCGTGCGTCAACTGCTGACAGAGAGCCTGGTGCTGTCGATCGTGGGTGGCACTGCCGGTGTCGGCCTGGCGTACATCGGTATCCCACTGCTCGTGAGATACGGCCCGCGAAACGTGCCCCGCCTGGATGACGCCGCGCTCCATCCGGAAGTCCTGCTCTTTGCGCTGGGGATCACGCTGTTGACCGGGATCGTCGTCGGTCTCGCCCCTGCGATTCGCGCCGCGCGAGAGAACCTGGTGACGACGCTGCGCGCCGGCGGCAGGAGATCGCTCGCCGCTGTCGGACGCGACCGTCTGCGAGGCGGGCTCGTGATCGGTGAGATCGCAATCGCAGTTGTCCTCGTCGTCAGCGCCGGGCTCTTCATCCGGAGCGCGCTGCTTCTGCAGCGGGTGCCGCTCGGATTTGTTGTCGACGGAGTGCTGACCGCCCGCCTGGCGTTGCCGCCTGAACGATACAGCTCCGATGAATCCGTGTCGGACGCGTTTCGACGGGTTCTCGAGTACACGCGGGGAGTTCCAGGTGTCCAACGTGCTGGTGCCTCGACTGGAATTCCGCTGACCCCCGGTGGACTCGATGCGGGTGTTCAGGTCGAGGGGAAACCGTTTTCACCGGGCACCTCTCCGAGTCCCGTGATCCGGCTGATCACGGAGGACTACATCGAGTCGATCGGCGTGACCCTGGTACGCGGACGGACGATGAGGGCCTCCGACATGGCTGATGGAGCGCCGTCGGTCGTCGTCATCAACGAAAGACTGGCGGCTCTTGCGTGGCCGGGTGAAGACGCGATCGGCAAACGTCTTTCGACCTGGACGCGCGAGGTCGACATACCCGAGTGGCGGGAAGTCGTCGGAGTCGTCGGAGATGTTCGGAGCTTCGGGCCGGACACGCCGCCGGTGCCGGAGCTGTTTCTGCCTTACACGCAGCCGCCGGCTCTGGCGTGGCGCGCCTTTCAAGGCAGCATGGCGTTCGTGGTGCGTACCGCTGACGATCCTGGCGCGCTTGCCTCGTCGCTGCGAAGCGCGGTGCGAGAAGTCGACGCATCGCTTCCCTTGTACAACGTGGTGACGATGGAAGAAGCGCTTCAGGCCGATGTGGCGGCTGCGCGCTTCAGCACCTGGCTGCTGTCGTTGCTTGCGGCAACCGGTCTCATGCTCGCCGCGGTGGGCATCTACGGAGTGATCGCCTATTTCGTCACTCAGCGCACGTCCGAGATCGGCTTGCGACTGGCGCTCGGCGCGACGCCCCGGTCGGTGCTGATGATGGTGGTGCGCCACGGTGCGACGCTGACGGTCGCCGGCGCTGGCATCGGACTGATTGCGGCCGTCCTTGCGACACGCATGCTGACGACAATGTTGTTCGAAGTCAGCACGACCGATCCCCCGGCATATGCGATGGGTGCCGCAGGGATCATTGCCGTCGCTCTGTTAGCCTGCGCGGCGCCGGCGTTGCGGGCAGTCCGGGTCAACCCGATGCAATCGCTGGCGGAGCCGTGACCCGTCGCTACGAAAAGAGCTGAACGAGTGAGATGGTCAGCTGAGGCAACAGCGGTGTCGTGATCGTGTCGTGCCGCTCGCGCGACAGGTCCGCGACGCGAGCAAACGTTCCATCCGGTTGCCTCCGCCATACCCTGACACGATTGCGATCGGGATCGACAAGCCAGTACTCGCGCACGCCGCCGCGGTCGAAGAGCCTCTGCTTGATGCCTTCGTCTCGCCTGCGGGTGCTTGGCGATGCGATCTCGATGACGAGCGCTGGCGGGCCCTGCACGTTCTTTTCCGTCAAGATCTCTTCTTGGTCGGCAGCTACGAACAGCAGGTCGGGCTCCACGACATCCCACTTCGTGAAAAGCACATCTAGCGGCGAGAGAAATACGCTCCCTACTCCAGGATGCTGCCGGAGCCAGGACTCGATCTCGAAGTGGAGCCGACCGAGCAGCAACTGGTGACGCACGTTCGGACTCGGCGTCACGTAGTGCACTCCGTCGATGATCTCGTGCCGCTTCCCGTCGTCCGGGAAGAGCAGGAAATCGTCGTACGTAAGACGGGTGTCGCCCGAAGCCAGACCTTCCATGACGTCGTCCTCCGTCCACTCATCGTACATCGTCCCTCCTGGTTCCAGCGTCTCTTTGCCGCGCTCTGCGCGGCGGACCGTGGTGCGGTTGTGACAACGAGTCCGCAATTCGGGCTCGGCATCGCACGACCGTCTAGTGCGAAGGACGTACCGCTGCAGAAGACGAGCGAATCGCCCGCACCGCCATGAAAGGGCGGAAATTCTGCCGGCGCAAGTATCGAAGAACTGTGGAGAAACTGCGCGCTATACGTTGACGGTCTTCGGCGCTGGCTGGGCTCCCGCTGCGGTGTCGAACGACGCGTAGCGTGGCAGGAACAACATGAGCGCGGCCACGGCGAACGTGGCAAGCGCGAGCTGCACCAGCAACGCTTCGTACGATCCGGTCACGTCGAACGCCTTGCCCATGAGGATCGGGCCGATGGCGCCCGCGAATGCGTAGAACGTCCACGTCAGGCCGTAGAGCACCGAGAACGATCGCAGCCCGAAGTAGCGTGAGATCAGGTACGGCGTGACATCGGCTTCACCGCCCATGCCGAGGCCGATGAGCATGGCGGCGAGCACACCCATC
>JAICEG010000278.1 GCA_025924295.1 Vicinamibacteria bacterium | reverse complement strand
CTCCGCCAGCCAGCAGTCTCCACCCTAGGTCAGGCGGACGTGTCGCGATGCCCCAGCGCACGGCCAGCCAGCTGAACACGAGGATACCAAGGGGCTTGCCGACGACGAACCCGCCAAACACCGCCATGGCGATAGGGCTGTCCCACTCGCTTCCTGAGATCGGCATTCCGGCGTTTGCCAACGCGAAGAGGGGCATGACGACGAATCCCACCCATGGGTGCAGTCCCAACTCCAGTCGTTCGACAGGCGACAACGCTTCACGCGCAGCGATTTCGGCGACCTGCAGGGTGCGGCGGTCCGGCGTAATTCCACTGCCGCTGCGCGCCGACGGATGCGCAACGACCTGATCCAGGAGCGCATACAGACGATCGTCGCTGACCCATCGCCGGGCAGGTGTCAGGAGCCCGAGCACCACGCCGGTGACGGTCGCGTGAATCCCCGACGCGTCAATTGCAACCCAGACCATCCCGCCGACGAGAAAATACAGCGGCACGCTGCGAATGCCGAGAGCGGACATGCCACGCACGAGCAGGCAACCGCTCATCCCGAGCGCAAGCGGCCACCACTCGACGTGCTTGGTGTAGCCAACGGCCACGACCAGGATGGCGCCGATGTCGTCGGTGATGGCCAGGGACAGCATGAAGACGCGAAGGCTCGGCGGAATACGCGGCCCCAGCAGCGCGAGGCAGCCGATGACGAACGCGGTGTCGGTTGCCATGACGGTGCCCCAGCCCGCTCCTCCCGGCTGACCTGATTGCAACATCAGATAGACGGCTGCCGGTACGAGCATTCCGCCAACCGCCGCCGCGATGGATAAGGCGGCAACCCGCGGTTGGCCCAGCTCGCCAAGCACAAGCTCGCGCTTCAGTTCGAGCGCGACGAGGAAGAAGAAGAGGGTCATCAATCCGTCGTTGATCCACTCCTTCACCGACCGAACGACTTCACGCGAACCGACCTGAAGGCCGACATGCGTCTCCCACAGAGTCAGATATGCATCAGCCCACCAAGAGTTGGACAGGAGCAGGGCCAAGAGTGTCGACGCCAGCAAGACTGCCCCCGCGGCCGTCTCGATGCGCAGGAACCGTGAGAACGGTCGCGTCAGGCGCTCGACCAGCGCGCTCGGCAGCCGGGCGGGTATGTCGTTCGCTTGTCGATCGTCAGTCATGCAATCAAGCCGCACGAGAGGACCGTTCGTTGGCGACCAGTCGTCGCGCAGCGACGGGGAAACACCGGCGCCTGCGATCCCAAGCAGTGTGAGCGTGTCATCGGCCGGCGCTTGTCCCTGTGCCGTTTTGAACATGGATCAGCGGTTCGGGACAGATACACTCCGACTTCCGCGCTTGCTGTTCAACTGGTGAATCCTAGTTTGTCCTTCGGGATTGGCGTCATCAGGACTCGGTGTCACCGCTCGTCCGCGGTCTGTCTTTCGGCGATCCGGTTCTCCTGCCTGGGCCGGGCCGCGCGGTCATTCGTCATGGCCACGGGAGGGCCCATGTTGTACGACTTCATTGACCTGCACCGCGACGACATCGTGGATCGCACGAGGGACCGCGTTCAAACCCGTCCATGGCCCTCGGCCTCAAACCACGAGATCGAGCATGGGGTGCCCCTCTTTCTGACGCAGCTCTCAGAGACCCTGCGGCGGGAAGGGACGGCGACACCCTTCTCGAGCGACGCGATCGGTTCCACCGCCACACGGCACGGCGCGGAATTGCTGGCAGCTGGTTTCAATGTGTCGCAGGTGGTCCACGACTACGGTGACATTTGCCAGGCGATCACCGAGATCGCGATCGAGCGGCAGGCGCCGATCACCGTCGAAGAGTTTCATACGTTGAATCTGTGCCTTGACACGGCGATCGCCGAAGCAGTCACGGAACACGCTCGGCTCATCGCGCAAAAGCGGTCCGAAGAAGAAGTCGAGCGTCTCGGGCACACCGTTCACGAGCTTCGCGACCTCCTCAACGGTGCCCTCCTTGCCTTTCACGCACTGAAGCGCGGATCGGTCCCCGTAAACGGCAGCACCGGAGCGGTACTGGGCCGGAGCCTGGCCAGACTGCTTGCTCTCGCGGACCGCGCGCTCTCCGAGGTCCGGTTGGCCGGCGCACAGCACCAGCGGGAGATCATCAGGATGACGACGTTCGTGGACGAGATCGCGGCGACCGGCATGCTGCACGCGGAGTATCGCAGCATAGGGTTTACTGTGGCTGCGGTCGATCCCGCGTTGGCCGTACAAGCCGATCCGCAGCTCCTGGCGTCGGCGGTCATGAACCTGTTGCACAATGCGTTCAAGTACACACGGGCCGGCGGCGCGGTGACCCTCCGTGTGCATGCGGAAGGGCGGCGCCTTGTGATCGAGGTCGAAGACCAGTGCGGAGGCATCACTGAAACCGACGGAGATCTGTTTCAGGCCTTCGGCAACCGTCGCGGAACCGATCGGTCTGGGCTGGGTATTGGTCTGTCGACTGCGCAGCAAGCGGTGCGAGCGCACGGCGGCGACATCACTATCGTGAACAAGCCAGGCCATGGCTGTATCTTCACGATTGACGTACCGTTGACCGCCCGAGACGCGGGCGGTCCGGAATACGCCTGAGATCGCGATACCCTCCGTCACAACTCGTGAGTCGGTGTGGCTCGGGGAATGCGACGTCAACGTCCGGCTCGGTAACGGGAAGCACCCCGGCTGAACGTCAGACTCCGCTCCGGTCAGGGTGAGGCGCCCTGTGCGGAACGGCACAGACACGCAGCGGCTTGACGGAGGAGTATGGCGTGTACGCCGCGAGAACGTCCTTGGCGTACATCTCTCTATGCCTTCGATCTTTGTTGTCATTGTGTCGATCGCGCTCGGGGTCTCGTGGCGGGTGATCGCCGCGTGTGTGTTGCTGCTCACGGGGCTCGCGACTGGGGGACCTTCGGCGCAGACGTCGCGTCCGTTGGTCTATGTCGTGCCTATCGAGGGCGCCATTGATCTGGGCCTCGCCCCGTTCCTGGAGCGGACCATCCGCGACGCCGAGCAGGCGGGCGCTGCGGCCGTCGTGCTCGACATCAACACCTTCGGAGGACGTGTCGACGCGGCGATCGTGATGCGCGACGCCCTTCTCCAGGCGCGCATTCGGACGATCGCGTTCATCAACCCGCGCGCCATCTCTGCTGGCGCACTCCTCGCGCTCGCGACCGAGACGATCGTGATGACGACGGGCGGCACGCTCGGCGCGGCCATGCCTGTGATCAGTGGCGGCGGCAAGCCGCAAGCGGCAGACGAGAAGTCCGTGTCCTACCTGCGGAAGGAGTTTGCCGCGACGGCCGAGCGCCGCGGTCGATCAGCCGAGTTCGCGGAAGCGATGGTCGATGTCGACGTCGAGATCCCGGGCGTGGTGGAGAAGGGCAAGCTCCTTACACTCACCACGTCTGAGGCGATCGCCCACGACGTCGTGGAGTTCAGCGCCGACACCTTGGCAACGGCGCTCGACGTGGTTGGCTTGGGGGATGCCGACGTGCGCCGCCCATCGCAAACGTGGGCGGAGACGCTCGTTCGATTCCTGACGAATCCGACGGTGGCCTCGCTGCTCATGACATTCGGACTCCTCGGAATCCTCGTCGAATTGCGTACCCCGGGATTCGGCCTCCCAGGTGTGGTCGGCCTGTTGTCGTTCGCCTTGTTGTTCTGGGGCCACTGGCTCGTCCAGCTCGCGGGATGGGAAGAACTTCTGCTGGTCGGGGCGGGAACGCTCCTCATCGCCGCCGAAGTGTTCGTGATTCCCGGCTTCGGAGTAGTGGGCATCTTTGGGGTCGTCGCTCTCGTGGCGGGGCTCGGCATGACCCTCGTGGGAGCGGGCGCGACATCCGCGATGGTCATTGGGGCACTTGGGCGCGTGGCGATCTCGGTGCTGCTCGCCATCGGCGGCGGGCTCGTCTTGATGCGCGCACTGCCGCACCTCCCGTACGGCCGCCGTTTCGTGCTCAACGAGAACATGAACGCCGATCTTGGATACGCCACGGCGCCGGAGACCGATCGCTCGTGGCTGGGCCGGACCGGAACCGCGGTGTCGCCGCTGCGGCCCGCGGGCATCGCCGAGATCGGGGGAACGCGCCTTGACGTCGTGTCGGACGGCGGGTTCATCGAAGCACTGGCAGACATTGAAGTGACGCGGGTGGATGGAAACCGGATCGTCGTCCGGCAGCGCCACGCCGCGTAACGAGAGGGGAACACCATGAGTGGATTAGAAACCGGCGCCTTCGGCGCCATGGGATTGTTGATGGTCGCCGTCGCGGCGCTCAGCTTTGGACTGTATTTCGTTCCGGTGCCGCTCTGGATCGCGGCGTGGTCATCGGGGGCGTATGTCGGGCTGTTCACGCTCGTCGGCATGCGGCTCCGGCGCGTCCCGCCGGCCACCATCGTGAACGCTCATATCAGCGCGGTGAAGGCCGGCCTGCAGGGAGTCTCGATCAACGAGCTCGAAGCGCACTATCTCGCCGGGGGGAATGTCGTTCGCGTCGTGAATGCCCTCATCTCCGCCGACAAAGCGAACATCACGATGCCGTTCCGGCGAGCCGCGGCGATCGACCTCGCAGGGCGCGACGTGCTCGAAGCCGTGAAGATGTCGGTGATCCCCAAGGTCATCGAAACGGCATCGATCGCGGCGGTGGCCAAAGACGGGATTCAGCTCGTCGCCGTCTCGCGGGTCACCGTCCGAACCAATCTCGATCGGTTGGTCGGCGGCGCCGGCGAGGAAACCATCATCGCTCGTGTGGGCGAAGGCATGGTGAGTACCATCGGGTCTGCCACCACGCACAAGGACGTCCTCGAAAACCCGAATCACATCTCGAAGAACATCCTGGCCCGCGGCCTCGACGCCGGGACGGCGTACGAGATCCTCTCCATCGACATTGCCGATGTGAACGTGGGTGAGAACATCGGCGCCAAACTGCAGATCGACCAGGCGAATGCAGACAAGCAGATCGCACAGGCCAAGGCGGAAGAGCGCCGGGCGATGGCGGTCGCGCTCGAGCAGGAGATGCGTGCGCGTGTGGTCGAGGCGGAGGCCGAGGTGCCGCGCGCCATGGCTGCGGCGTTCCTGCAAGGCAATCTCGGCATCATGGACTACTACCGGATGAAGAACATCCAGGCTGACTCCTCAATGCGCGAAGCGATCGCAGCTCCCGACAACGGTGGGCCAGCAGGTCTGCGCCAATGACGGGGAACGCCGGCGACAGGGTGGCGAAGGAGTTGGCCATTCTTCCGGACCGCCCAGCGCGGTCGCCGAAAGGGTCAGCCTCGTTTGAGCCTCGCAGGCGAAGTCTGCAGCCTGCAGGCAGTGACGAAGTGGCGCAATGGCTCAGGCACTCCCGCAATCTGCGCCGCGCTATTGTCCTGGCGACGATCCTGGGCCCGCCCTCGCAGTGATGTCCAGTGCGGCTGTCATCTGCTGGCGCGTGGCGTGAGCGCGTCTTTCGGCAGGATGACCGCGATGGCCACGCCGTCCCACGGCGTCTTCCCCGGGCTCCGGGCGAATCGGCGCTGAGCGGCATCGCTCCGGTCGCCTGCGGGTCGAGATGGAATGTGCCGACCAGGTAGTCACGCACGATCACTGCGCGTGCGCGCGATCGCAGGTACTGTTCGTCGCGCGGGCCGTGCTGCGCATAGCCTTCGACCATGACGATGCCCGACGCCAGGTACTCCAGGTAGGGTGCGATCGCCGCGTCCACGCTGGCCTTGCCCGCCTCACTCAACCGTTCCCCTTCAGGGTGGCCCGGCTCCGGCTCCAACAAACGTATCGGATCGGAGCCAGACGCGAACCAGACGGCGATCGCTGCCCTTGGTCAGCACCCCCTGCCTGTAGTCCGCTGGTGAGATGTGCGCGAGGTCGAAATAGCTGTCGTCGACCACGCCGTTCACCTTCGTGACCGTGTCTCCCATCCGCTGCACCAGCTCCGCGATGTCGAGCGGCTCCTTGCCGGCAATCGCCGTGTTCGGGGCCGCGATCGGGGCGGTGTCTGACCCTGTGGTGATGCCCAGATAGTTCCCTCCCACGAGCCCCTCGGTCTCGATCGTGGCGAGCGAGTCGGTGCGCACGAGTTGATGAAGATCCTCGACGATCTCCACTTCGACCCGGAACTTTCCACTCGGGGTATCCGGGGGAAGGATCTGCGTGATGGATCCGGCCTTGGCGCCGGAGACGCGCACGACGGCACCGGGCTGCAGGCCGGTGATCTTCTTGAACTCTGTGTACAAGGGGATCTTCTTCGCGAAGGCCATCTGACGATCGCCAATCATGAACAGCCCGACCGCACACAACAGGAGGCCGCCCAGCACAAACACGCCGACGCCCGCCGTTCTCGCCGGTGTCGCCACTAGCCACCTCCTTGTGCACGCATGAACGCCTGAACGAGAGGCTCTTCACTGGCGTCGAGCGTCTCGATCGTGCCGCTGGCAAACATGCGAACCTGTCACCGATCGCGCGCGCGCTTGGAATATTGTGGGTGACCACGACGAGCGTGGTCCCGCCCTGCTTTGTCTTGACGAGCAGCTCGTCGATCTCGCGTGAGGTAATCGGATCGAGGCCAGCGCTCGGCTCGTCCACCAGCAGGATCGATGGGTCGAGCGCCATGGCGCGGGCAAGTCCGGCCCGTTTCTTCATCCCGCCCGACAGGTCGGCCGGCATCGTGTCGAACTCCTCTTCGAGGCCGACGTCTGAGAGCTTCGCCCTCGCGCGCTCGCGTATCTCGGCATCTTTCCAGTCGGTGTGGCGACGCATCGGAAACGACACGTTGTCTCCGACCGACATCGAGTCGAACAGCGCCGCGTTCTGAAACAGGACGCCCATGTGTTTGCGAACCTCGGCGAGTCGCCGCCCACCCAGGGTCGTGATGTCGTTGTCCTCGACCAACACTCTTCCGCTGTCTGCCTTCACCAACCCGATGATGTGACGGAGGGCCACGCTCTTGCCGGTGCCGCTGCGTCCGAGCAGGCAGAAGGCCTGGCCGTTGGGAATTTCGAACGAAATATCGTCGAGTACCTTCCGCGCTCCGAAGGCCTTGGACACGCGATCGAATCGCACGGCGCTCATCCCGACACCACCGGATAGAAGAAGAAGATCAGCTTCACGAGGATCACGT
>JAICEG010000277.1 GCA_025924295.1 Vicinamibacteria bacterium | reverse complement strand
CTGGGGAGCGCGAGACGCTCGACGCAGTCGAGCGCGAAGGTGTGTCGCGCGCCGTCCGTGCACGCGATGCGGCCGACTTGGTGTTGCGAGTGGTCGACTCGGGAGAGGAACTGACAGAGGGAGATCTCCGGCTGCTCGCAGCTTCAGCTGGGACTCCGCGCCTCGTCGTTGCCAGTAAGGCCGATCGGACACCGAAGTGGAGGATTGACGATGCCCTTCGTGTCTCGACGCTGGAGAACCAAGGTCTTGGTGAGTTGAAGCGAGCGATCGTCTTTGCACTGACGGGGAATGAGCGCTTACAGGATCCTGCGGCGATCTCAAACCTTCGGCACGTCTCTCTCTTGAAGGACGTGCGCTCGATCCTGGCAGGCGTCTCAGTAGCGGTCTCCGAGGAGTCGACACCAGAGGAGTTCGTGCTGGTCGATCTTCATCGTGCTCGAGCGAGCCTGGCGGAAGTGGTTGGTGCGGGCTCGAGTGACGAAACGCTGGACTACATCTTCGAGCACTTCTGCATTGGCAAGTAGATGGCGATGACCTTCGATGTGATTGTCGTGGGCGCCGGACACGCCGGTGTCGAGGCGGCATATGCGGCCGCGCGTATCGGATGTCACGTTGGGTTGTGCACGCTCTCGCGCGAGACCGTCGCGCACATGCCGTGCAATCCCGCGATTGGTGGAACGGCGAAGGGTCATCTCGTTCGCGAGATTGATGCGCTCGGCGGTCTGATGGGCCAGGCCATAGACGCTACGGGAATTCAGTTCAAGTTGCTGAATCGGAGTCGCGGTCCTGCCGTCTGGTCGCCCAGGGCCCAAGCGGATAAGAAGGTCTACGCTCGCTGGGTCGCGCAACGCATTGGTCAAGAGACCAATATTGAATGGATCCTGGCCAGAGCTGGCCGAATTATCACCGAGGATGGCCGTCTCACGGGGCTGGCCCTCGAGGGCGGGGAGCGCCTGACCTGTTCCGCCCTCATCGTGACGACCGGCACATTTCTCAACGGGTTGATTCATGAGGGCCGGGAACGGCGATCGGCTGGAAGGGTCGACGAACCACCATCGATTGAGCTGGCTGAGTCGATCAAGGCACTGGGGTTTGGGGGAGGGCGTCTAAAGACCGGGACGCCGCCTCGCCTGGACCGTCGCAGCATTGACTTCGACCGTGAAGTCGCGAACGGCGTCTTCAGCGAAGAGCGAGGAGATCAGCAACCGACAGCGTTCTCGTATCGAACGCGGGCGCCACTCCAGAACAGGATCAGCTGCTGGCTCCTTCACACGAACGACCGCGTGCGTGAGTTGGTGCGCGCGCACATCGATGAGAGCCCGCTCTACAACGGTCAGATCAGCGGCATCGGTCCTCGATACTGCCCGTCGCTCGAAGACAAGATCATGCGGTTTCCGGATCGCGAGCGGCATCAGATCTATCTCGAGCCCGAGACGGTTGAGGGCAACGAGATCTACGTGAACGGGTTCTCGATGTCGATGCCGCGAGCCGTGCAGGAGCAGTTGGTTCGTGCGCTTCCGGGCCTGCAGGACGCTCGCATGATTCGCCCCGGCTATGCGATCGAATACGACTTCGTTCAGCCGACGGAGTTGAGCTCAACGCTCGAATCTCGTCGCGTACCCGGTCTCTTCCTCGCAGGTCAGATCAACGGTACGTCAGGTTACGAGGAAGCCGCCGCCCAGGGTCTCGTCGCTGGAATTAACGCTGCTCGTTATGTGACGCGCAAGAGTCCCTTCATCCTTGGCCGTCAGGAAGCCTACATCGGCGTTCTGGTCGATGATCTCGTCACGCGTGGCTGCCTCGAGCCGTATCGGATGTTCACGTCGAGAGCCGAGCATCGCTTGCTGCTCCGGATCGACAACGCCGACCTGCGCTTGACGCCGCGCGGGCGCGATATCGGACTGGTGAGCGATGAACAGTGGGAACTGTTTGAGGCGCGCCGCCGTCGATATGAGCGCAATCGCCAGGTGCTCGATGAGACCCATGTTCAATCGCCGAGTGGTGATCGTCTCTCCGTGTCACAACTCCTTCGCCAGCCTCAGGTCAAATTGGTCGACCTCATCGAGGCGCAGAAGGTGGCACTCGAAGTCGATTCGGAGTCACCACAGATCGACATCGCAACTCTCGAGACGACGATCAAATACGCTGGCTACCTGGATCAGGAGGCTTCTCGAGCCGTGCGCACCCAACGCGATGCTCGTCGCCGGATTGCCGCGGGCTTTCCCTTCCAGAACGTTCCCGGGCTCTCACGCGAGGTCGTTGAACGACTGCGCCAGGTCCAGCCGGAAACCCTTGGCCAGGCTGCGCGGATTCCCGGGATGACACCCGCTGCGGTTGCAGTCCTGAGCGTCTTTCTCACCAGGTTGAGTCCTTCGGCAGCCCACACGTGAGCAGTCGCGAATTTCAGGAGCGCCTGGCGCGACGAGCCCGAAGGGTCGGCCTGACGATTCGCCCCGAGCTTGGCGCCCAACTCGAGATCTACTACCGGCTTCTTTCGACCTGGAACAAGAAGATCAATCTGACCGGGCTGAAGGTGGAGGACTTCGCTCCCGAAGCGCTCGATCGCCTTCTCGTCGAACCCCTTGTCGCGGCGTCTCACGTACGTCCGGCGGTCCGAACGGTCCTGGACATCGGCAGCGGCGGTGGCTCACCGGCTATCCCCATGGCTCTCGCATTGGTCCACGTGAGTCTGCTCATGGTCGAAGCCAAGACGAGGAAGTCTGTGTTTCTGAAGGAGGCCCTTCGAGCCCTGGACTTGAGCCGAGGGGACGTCGTTACGTCTCGATTCGAGGAACTACTCGCGAAACCACGACTCCACGAGGCCCATGATCTGCTCACGATCCGCGCCGTGAGGATTGAGGCGCGTGTTCTCATGAGCATGCAGGCGTTCGTCCGGCCCAACGGAGAAATATTCCTGTTTCGAACGACGGCCGGAGTGTCCGGGCCTGCGTCCGTGACCCCGCCGCTTACGTGGAAGGCTTCATTCCCGCTACTCGAGCAGGCGAGCAGCCTGGTCATTCTGGAGAAGCGGCCGATCGGCTACGCGAGCAACAACGTTTCACGTGAAACGTAGATCCCGCTAAGGATCGCCAAATATTCGCCTAGTTTCACGTGAAACGCTTCTTGACATACGACATGTAGCGTACTAGAGTGGTTTGCACCACACAGAGCCACAGGATAATAGGTCTAATGACAGAAACAGCTGGGCCGGACAATCCAGGCACCGCGCGGGTCGTCGCTGTCGCCAATCAAAAGGGAGGTGTAGGGAAGACCACCACGGCGATCAACCTGGCCACCTCCCTCGCTATTGCGGGTCGACGAGTCCTGGTCGTTGACGTTGACCCGCAGGGCAACCTCACGAGCGGTCTCGGATCCAAGGCGCAACGGACAGAAGCCGGCACCGTCTATGACGCGTTGCTCGTGGGTGGTAACCCCGAGTCGTTTCTTCTGTCGACGAAAGTGCCGAATCTCTTTCTCGTGCCTGCCGACAGAAATCTCACCGGCGCCGAAATTGAGATGGTGGCGTTGGGTGAGCGCGAGCTTCGACTCAAGAGAATCGTGGACCCCCTTCGTTCGAGGTTCGATCACGTCTTCATCGATTGCCCACCGTCGCTCGGCTTGCTCACGCTCAACGCGCTCGTTGCTGCGGACGCGGTCTTGATCCCGCTTCACTGCGAGTACTTCGCACTCGAAGGGCTTGCCGATCTCGTAGGGACGATGCGACGGGTTCGCGGCGGGTTGAATCCCTCGCTCGAGATCGACGGAGTGCTCCTGACGATGTACGACGATAGGACCAATCTGGGTCAGCTCGTCGCGCGCGACGTGCGCGAGTTCTTCAAAGAGAAAGTCTTCAACACAATCATTCCGCGCAACGTCAAGCTCGGTGAGGCGCCGAGCCACGGAATGCCTGCGGCTCTCTACGACGCAAAGTCCCGAGGAGCGGCGGCCTACGCGGCGCTCGCAAAAGAAGTCCTGGCCCGCAACGCAGCCTGAGAGGAGTGCATTCATCCATGCTCGAACGTCGTCCTGCTCTCGGAAAAGGACTGAGCGCGCTGATCCCGGATGCTCCGGAGCCGGTCCGCTCTGGCGCGATGGAAGTCGACATCGACCTGCTGTCGCCGAACGAACAACAACCACGCTTGACGATGGACGACGCGAAGCTGGAGGAGTTGGCGCGATCGGTCAAGTCGAACGGAATCATTCAGCCGATCCTCGTGCGTCGAGACGGTACTCGGTATCGCATCATTGCAGGCGAGCGGAGGTGGCGTGCGGCACAGCGAGCCGGATTACAGCACGTGCCGGTCGTCGTCAGAGAAGTTTCACAGGGAGACCAGCAGCTGCTCGAGCTCGCGCTCATCGAGAATCTGCAGCGCGAGAACCTCAACCCGGTTGATGAAGCGCTCGCATATCAACGGCTCACTGAAGACTTCTCGCTGACGCAAGATCAGATCGCAGCCGCCGTCGGGAAAGATCGCAGTTCCGTCGCGAACTTCATACGCCTGCTCAAGCTGCCGGAGGAGGTTCGTGGCGACCTCGCGGCAGGGTCGCTCTCGACCGGTCATGCACGTGCGCTGTTGCCGTTGCCCGATGCCGCGGCGCAGCGGCAGACCGCTCGCGAGGTCATCTCGAAAGGGATGTCGGTTCGCGAGACCGAGGCGCTCGTGAAGCGTCTCCTGGCGCAGAAGTCGGCAGGCCAGGCCGCGACACGCGCGCCGGAGGCGCCGAAGGATGTGCACACCCGGGCTGCTGAAGATCGGCTCCGTTTCGCCCTGGGGACGAAAGTCCGCATTGTCAGGCGTGGGCGCGGTGGTCGGCTCGAAGTGGAGTTCAGTTCAGAGGCCGAATTGAACCGCATATTCGAGCACATCACGGCGCAGCGCTGACGTCATCGCGCGCTTTGGCTGCAGACGGCCGCTCGGCCGTGGTATAAATAGACGCTTGTGCCTTTCAGGTACAAGCTCGACATACAACAGCAGACCGAAGCATGAGCATGCGGGCTTCCGCAGCGCGTTACGCACGCGCGCTGCTCGACGTCACAATCACGGAGTCGGACCCTGTCGCCGCGGAGGCGGATCTCGCCGCCTTCGTCGACCTGGTGCAACGTCATCCCGATCTCCAGCGGACATTCGCCCATCCCGTTGTCTCTGCCAGCGCAAAACGCGCACTGGTGCAGCAGATTCTGGATCGCACCCAACCATCGGCACCGGTCGGGAAGCTGCTGTTGTTGCTCGCGACGCGAGGTCGGCTCGAGCTCGTGCGCGAGATCCTCGACGTCTATCGTGAGCGATTGATGGAGCACCGCCAGGTCATCCAGGCTGAAGTGACGACCGCCGCGCCGTTATCGCCCGAGCGCATCGCGGAGTTGCAGCAGCGCCTGGTGAAGATCACCGGCCGTACCGTCACGATGACGACCAAAGTGGACCAGACGATCATCGGCGGTGTCGTGACCCGAATCGGCAGCACCGTTTACGACGGGAGCATTGCCACTCAACTTGCCAAAGTGAGACACCGGCTGTCAGAGCGCAGCTGAAGATAGAACCGCTGCGGGACGATCCCAGCGTTGTCAGGATTGATATGGATATCAGAGCGGAAGAAATCTCCAAGATCATTCGAGACCAGATCGGCAGCTATGCGGTGCAGGTCGACGTCGCCGAAGTTGGGAGCGTCATCTCTCTCGGAGATGGCATCGCGCGCATCCATGGCGTCGAGCGCGCCATGGCCGGCGAAATGCTCGAGTTCCCCGCGGGCGTCTTTGGCATTGCGCTCAACCTCGAAGAAGACAGCGTAGGCGCCGTACTCCTGGGGGACTTCAAGGAGATCAAAGAAGGCGATCCGGTCAAGCGCACCGGACGCATCATCTCTGTCCCGGTTGGCGATCAGATGCTCGGTCGCGTTGTGAATGCGCTGGGCCAGCCGATTGACGGCAAGGGTCCCATTCAAACGAAGGAGTTCCTTCCGATCGAGCGTCTTGCCCCCGGCGTCGTCGAGCGGCAGCCGGTGAAAGAGCCGTTGCAGACGGGTCTCAAGGCGATCGACGGCATGGTGCCGATCGGTCGCGGACAGCGCGAGTTGATCATCGGCGACCGCCAGACGGGGAAGACAGCCGTCGCAGTGGACGCGATCATCAACCAGCGCGGGACTGGCGTCATCTGCATCTACAACGCGATCGGGCAGAAGCAGTCGACGGTTGCGCAGGTCGTTCGGACGCTCGAAGAGTACGACGCGATGAGCTACACGATCGTCGTCGCCGCCGCCGCATCCGATCCGGCGCCGATGCTCTACATCAGCCCATATTCAGCCTGCGCGATCGGAGAGTTCTTCCGCGACAGCGGCCGCCACGCCCTTGTGGTCTACGACGATTTGTCGAAGCACGCGCAGGCGTATCGGGAGATCTCGCTGTTGCTGCGGCGGCCCCCCGGCCGAGAGGCGTACCCGGGAGACGTCTTCTATCTTCACTCCCGTCTCTTGGAACGAGCCGCGAAACTCAATATTTTGCTTGGTGGCGGATCGCTCACGGCGCTGCCCATCATCGAGACGCAGGCGGGTGACCTCTCCGCGTACATCCCGACCAACGTCATCTCGATCACCGATGGCCAGATCTTCCTTGAGAGCGATCTGTTCCACCAGGGCGTGCGCCCGGCGATCAACGTTGGTAACTCGGTGTCACGTGTTGGTGGGTCGGCTCAGATCCGAGCGATGCGGCAGGTGGCTGGTTCGCTCCGGCTGGACCTCGCGCAGTATCGCGAACTCGCGGCCTTCGCGCAGTTCGGAAGCGATCTCGACAAGGCGACTCAGGCACAGCTCAATCGCGGCCGCCGTCTCGTCGAGATTCTCAAACAGCCCCAGTACCAGCCGCTGCCAGTCGAAAAACAGGTCACGATCATCTACGCCGCCACGAAAGGGTTCCTCGACGCGGTAGCAGTCGAAGACGTCCGCCGGTACGAAGAGGATCTCTATCGGTTCCTCGAGACGAGGCATCCCCGAGTGCTGACTACGATCGCGGAGAAGAAGATCCTCGAAGACGACACGAAGGCGGCTCTCGAGACGGCCCTCAAGGAGTTTGGCCAGCAGAAGGGGGCGGTTTCGTCTCCGGCGGGTGCTGCCGCCTAGCGCGCGT
>JAICEG010000276.1 GCA_025924295.1 Vicinamibacteria bacterium | reverse complement strand
TGGCCGCGTGGCCTGTATGCGCGCGCCTGGATCCGCGCGTACGCGCTGGCGGTCGATCTGGACCCGGTTGATACCGTCGAGGAATTCTGTCGGCTCTTTCCGCAGGGTGACCGCCGTACCGGCGGAACGATCCAGGGGATTGCCGCGATCGTGGCGTCGTCGTCGGAGTATCGCGACGAGTTCAGCCACGTTCAGGGCCGCCGGAGTACCGATCAGCCCGTAACCGAGGCCTCCAAGCCCGTCTGGCAGGCGTTTGTCGTCCAGCCCAGCCGCGCGCTGTGGTACCGCCTGATTGGCGCGGTGCCAACACTGCGCGAGAGGCGCGCACCTCGCACCCATCCTTGAGCTGGCGGTGTTTTTTTGCCGCCAGCCCATAGCCAGTCGCTCAAAAGCTGGTAGATAATCCCTCCTTCACGCATTCCTTGAAGGAGGCCCATGACTGCTCGCAGACTGATCCTGATTCTGGCGATCCTGGTCACGACCGCTGTCGTTCCTGCGGGGGCGCAGCAGCAACTGCGCTCGCCAGACGTGATCTTCGTCCCGACTCCACAGGAGGTCGTGGACGCGATGCTCAAATTGGCCAAGGTCACGAAGAATGACGTGATTTACGACCTGGGGTCGGGCGATGGGCGCATCCCGATCACTGCGGCCAAGACCTACGGTGCACGAGGCGTCGGGATCGACATCGACCCGCAGCGAATCAAGGAAGCCACCGAGAACCTGAAGAATGCTGGCGTCGGCGACCGCGTGAGGTTCCTGAACCAGGATCTCTTCACCACCGACATCAGCGAAGCGACCGTGGTCACGTTGTATCTGCTCCCTTCTCTCAACGTGAAGCTCATCCCCAAACTGAATAAGGAGCTCAAGCCGGGAACGCGCATCGTTTCGCACGCGTTCGATATGAGTGCCGACGGGACCGAGCGAAAGCCGAGAGAAACGCTGAACGTGAACGGCCGCACGGTGTACTTCTGGACGATTCCGATCCAGTAACCTCATCCCAAAACGACAAATCGCTGGCAACTTTACAAACTCTCTGGGAGCCTGACAGTCTCGATTGCGTGTGCAGCGAGGCAGGGCTCCCGGGAGTTTTTCGTGGGCGTGTGCTCGGCGACATCGCAGGTTGTTCACGGGGCGCCAGCCGTAATAGACTTGAGACTCGATCTCAGTTTAGTGGGGCTCCTATGCTGCAGGCCTTCGTCATCACGCTTCGTGAAGGACTCGAAGCGTTTCTCATCGTTGCCATCAGCCTGGCGTACCTGAGAAAGACCGGCCGTCCCGGTCTCGTCTCCGCGGTGCACTGGGGCATTGGTGTCTCGATTGTCGTGAGTATCATTGCCGCAGTGCTGTTTCAGCAGGCATCCAATCAGGCATTGTGGGAAGGCGTGCTGGCGCTGGTGGCTGCAGTGCTCGTGGCGTCGCTCATCGTGCACATGTGGCGACATGCGCGGCGCCTGAAGCGCGAGATCGAAACACGCCTCGAGTCGTCTGCGCTGCAGACCGGAGCGAAGGCATTCGCGGGAGTATTCCTATTCACGCTGCTCATGATTACCCGTGAGGGAATGGAGACCGCGCTGCTGATGGGGACACTGCTGTTTCAGGAAGCCGGCGTCAACATCATCATTGGCGCTGCCCTCGGTACGCTGTGCGCGGCTTTCGTTGCGTGGTTGTGGTCCCGTTCTGGGCATCGCGTCAACCTCGCGCTCTTCTTTCAGGTGACCGCCGTATTCCTCGGGGTGTTCGTCATCCAGTTGCTCATTTACGGCCTGCATGAACTGACCGAGGCGAATCTCTTCCCTGGAAGCGAAGCGTTGCACTGGGCGACAGAGCCGTACGGTCCCGATGGGCGTTACGGTCAGTTCCTCAGCTATTTGCTGCTGGCACTTCCCGTGGGCTGGCTGGTCATAGCCGCGTTGTTCGGCCCGCGCAAGCCAGCCGCAGGGACGGGTTCAGGACTCGAGCAGTCGACCGTGCGCTGAACCGCCGGCGCGAACCGCCGGCCCGCGACATGCCGCGGCAACTCACGATTTCAAAGGGTCTGTCATCCCGACTTGAGCCGCAGAGGATATCTCGACTGGCTGCGTGGCCTCGCCGTGTTGATCATGGTCGAGGCACATTTATTCGACGCGTGGGTGCGCGCGGCCGATCGGTCCGATCTTCCGTATCGCTGGGCGATCGCCATCGGCGGATACAGCGCGCCTCTGTTCCTCTTCGTTGCAGGCGTTGCGATGGCCCTGGCCGCAGGAGCCCGGCTGCGCCGGGGGCTGACGACCTCCCAGGCCGCTTCCCTGGCGCGGCAAAGAGGCTGGCAGATTCTCGGTCTCGCGTTTCTGTTCCGTTTGCAGTCGTTCCTCATCAGCGGTGGCCCCTTTCCCGAAACGCTCTTGAAGGTCGACATCCTGAACGTCATGGGACTGTCGATGCTGGTGGGCGCGGTCCTGTGGGGCATTTCGTCGCGGAACGTCTGGCGCGGCGTGGCCCTTTTGCTGGTCGTGCTGGGCTTCGTGCTTGTGACGCCGCTCGTGCGGACAACGCCAGCGGTCGCCGCGCTGCCGTATCCGATTGAGTGGTATTTCAGGTCCGTCACCGGTTCCGGTGCGTTTACGCTGTTTCCATGGGGCGCATTCCTCGTCTCCGGGATGCTGGTGGGGCTCTGGCTCGACCAGACACAGACGGCGCAGGGTGAGCGGCGCCTCATCACGACGATGGCCGTGCTTGGCCCTCTGATCTCCGCGATCGGCTACCTGGCGACCTACCTACCTCCCATTTACACGGACACTACGTACTGGACGGGGTCCCCCACGTTCTTTTTCGTGAGGCTCGGCGTTCTTATCACGGCGATCCCCTTCGCCTATGGCTGGAATGCTGTATTTCGCGGCTGGTCGCCGCTCCGGGACTTTGGTATGGCCTCGCTGTTCGTGTACTGGGTCCATGTGGAGATGGTCTACGGAGTGGTCAGTCTCTGGCTGCACAGGTCGCTCACGTTCGGGCAGGCCGTTCTGGCGTATGCCGCCCTTGGCCTGCTCCTGTTCGGACTGGTCAAACTCAAGGATCGAGCGATGCGTGCCATGGCGCCGCCGTTCTCCCGGACACTCGTTCCGTCTCACACCAGTTGAGAGCGGACCGAGATCCAACTCGGCTGTCCTGCACGCGCCTGCCACAAAAGCACGGACTCCGTCATCGAGGTCAATTTCGTGCGAATGCGAATAACTCCAAGCCGTGCCAGCAGTTGGACTAAAGAATGCCCTCTGTTGACGAGTTGGACTCGGGTGGAAAACCCACAGAAACGGGTTGAGATTCAGGGCGAGTGGCCGCTACAATTCGCCTCTTCTGTGAACGGAATCATCCCAGACGGACAAATAAACGAATGATTAACGTCGCCGCCATCCGTATGCAGCAGTTCGGGGTACGGTTCTATCAGGCCTCGCTGACCGCTGGAGACATCGACAAGCTTGTGCGCTTCGAAGTTCTCAACTACGGTGAGTCCGGGCAACCGGTCCGTGGAGGGAACAAGAAGACGCCCTCGAAGGTGAACTGGGACCTGCTCGAACGCCGGATCGCGTCGAGTGAGAAGGCCTACCAGCGCCAGATCATCAGGCGAAAGATCGACGAACTCGTGCAGTACTACGAGCAATGCCGGCAGGCACGAGATCTTCCTTCAATCGCGGGCGCGGTGATCATCTCGTGCGACGAAAAGCTCACCTTCGAGCCGGTCTCCGAAGGGGCGTCGATCGGTCGTCTCAAGGTTCCAGAGCGCGAGGGCATCCTTCGCGCGATCGACGGCCAGCACCGCCTTCTGGCCCTGCACGCCGACATCGACAACATCAAGGACGAGGACTTCACGGTCCCCGCCATCATCTTCGACCGTCTGCCGGAAGACCACGTCGTGCAGATGTTTGTGACGATCAACGCGAAGCACACGCGCCTGAATGCGTCACACCTGGTCAGTCTGTCCGGGCGTCAGCTGTACCGTGACGATGCGCTGGCCGCTGCCCACGATGTGGTGCGGGCACTGAATGATCGCGAGGATTCGCCGCTGCGTGGTGAGATCAAGTTGCTCGGCGTGGGCCACGGCCGCGTGGCCCAGGCGCCGCTGGCGCAGGAACTGAAGAAGTTGTTTGCCGGCGACGCGTTCGGCGGGCCGCGCAAATCGGCCGACTTCCGCGAAGATTCAAAGAAGTTCTTCGTGAACTACTTCAAGCAGGTTTCGGTCGTGTTCGGCGTGGCATGGAACGGCCGGAAGTACAGCATCAAGTCGGCGACGGCGCTTCGCGCGTTCATCCGCGTCGCGCCCGATGTCGTGCGCAGACTCGATCAGGAGCACGCGGATCGCAGTGACTATCGGGCGATTGGCCGAGTCATGGCCCCGTGGGGTCGTCGAATCGGGAACGTCAGGTTCGAGAGCGAGGGTGTGTGGAAGCGCGCCGGTACGACGGTGGACTCGCTCGCGCGCGAACTCAAACTGGCTTTGGAATACCCGGAAGGGGCGGGCGTCTAAGGCGAAGAATACAGGACGGGGCGCCCGTTTAAGAGTGCCCCATCCTGCAAATGCCAGCCTGGCTCCCCCCAGCATTTACGGCGCCCTGCCGTAAACCACAGGCCGACCCGAATCAAAGAGGCAATGCACATGCCGCCCGATTTCCTTAGGAAAAACAGCTGTTGCGAGATTCGCGGGCGCGCAGGAACGTGGGAAGAATTACACGACTGTCTTCACAGCAATGCGCCTTGATTTGAACGCCGATGTAGGCGAGTCGTTCGGCGCTTTCAAGCTCGGCCAGGACGCGTTGCTGATGCCCATCATCACGTCAGCAAACGTCGCCTGCGGTTTCCATGCTGGCGACCCTGGAGTCATGCGCGAGACGGTTGCCCTGGCTCGACAGCATGGCGTGGCAGTGGGCGTTCATCCGGCCTTTCCGGATCTCGTGGGCTTCGGCAGGAGAGAGATACGAGCGACGGAGAGAGAGGTCGAGGACCTCGTCGTGTACCAGATCGGCGCATTGGCCGCCGTCGCTGCGACTCAGAGCCTGCGTCTGCAGCACGTAAAACCGCACGGCGCTCTCTACAACATGGCTGTTAGGGATGCTGCGCTGGCGAGTGCCATCGCGCGTGCGACCGCTGCGGTGGACCCCGCGCTCATCCTGTTCGGACTCCCCGGCTCCGAGCTGATTGCAGCAGGGCAGCGTGCCGGGCTCCGCACCGCACGCGAAGGATTTGCCGATCGGGCGTATCAGCCTGATGGCACACTCGCGCCGCGACACCTGGCCGGCGCTGTCATAGACGATCCGGACGTGGTCGTTGCGCGCGCCGTCTCGATGGCGCGCGATCGTGCGGTCACCGCGATTGATGGATCGCTGATCGCACTCGAAATCGAAACGATCTGTGTGCACGGCGACACGCCGGGTGCAGCACAGCTGGCGTCACGTGTCCGCGACGCGTTGACCGATGCTGGTGTAACGATCCTTCCGGCCGGTGCGCCGGCGGGTATCAGCTAGGTCGGACCGTCTCCGCCACGAGCACGCGCCGCAGGACTTTGCCCACCATGGTCTTTGGCAGTTCAGTGCGGAACTCGACGTGTGCCGGCACCTTGTATGGCGCGAGTCGCTCGCGGCAATAAGTCCGGATCTCCTGTGCGGTGGGCGCGGCGGCCTCACGCTTGAGAACAATCCAGGCCTTGGCCACTTCTCCCTTGACTGCATCAGGCACGCCCGCCACGCCGACCTCGAGCACGGCCGGGTGTCCGGCGATGACTTCCTCGATCTCGCGCGGCCACACCTGAAAGCCGCTCGTCTTCATCATGTCCTTCTTCCGGTCGACCAGGAACACGTAGCCATCCCCGTCGATGTACGCGAGGTCTCCGGTATGCAGCCATAAGCGGCCGTCGTCGCCGACGCGAAGGGCATCGGCTGTCTCCGCCGGATTGTTCCAGTACTCGGACATGCACTGAGGGGCGTGCATGATCAACTCGCCGACCTCGCCCACGGCCAAGTCTTTGAGCCCCGTTTCAGCGTCGACGATTCGGACCTCGACATCCGGCAATGGCAGGCCGATCGATCCAATCTTGTTCGTGCCCTGGACCGGGTTCACGAGGCAGGCCATCATGCCTTCGGTCAGCGAATAACCTTCGATGATGCGTGCGCCGGTCTTCTCTTCGAACCGGCGCTTCGTTTCGGCCATGAGCGCTGAGGAACCGCAGAAGCACAGCTTGATCGAACTGAGATCGATCTTTCCGGCGCGAACCTTCGGGTGGTTCAGGATCGCCGTGTAGAGCGTCGGCACGCCGTTGAAGAACGCCGGCTTTACCGAGTGGATCGTCTTGAGCAGATCGTCGATGTCGCGCGGATTCGGAACGAGCGATATCGGGTTCGGACCCACAAACGCCATCGGCTGGACGCCGACATTGCCGTACACATGGAACAGCGGCAGCGGCAGCATGATCACGTCGACCCACGGCCTCTTGGCAGATTTGGTCCACTCGTACAGTTGTCTGCCCGCTGCGACGTAGTGGCGGTGAAGGCCGATCACACCCTTGGGAGTCCCGGTCGTTCCACCACTCGACAGAATCACCGCCTCGTCGTCAGGGTCGACGGTGACCTGAGGTCGCGGAGCCGTGCGGTGGGCGTGAATGAAGTCGCCCAGCCAGAGGTCGCCGCTCTGGATCCGGATGCGATGACCATCCTTGCGCTCCTTGAACAGTGTGAAGAGGACGCGCAGAACCGGCGGCAGGTACTCCTTGATTGACGTCGCGATGACATGGGACAGACCGACGCGTGCCTGCACGCGTTTCACGCGCTCATAGAACGGCGTCAGTGCGACGATGGCCTTGACGCGAATCGAGTCGAGCATCTGCTCGAGCTCGCGCTCGGTATACGTGGGATTGACGCCGACGACGATGGCCCCGACTTTCCACGCCCCGAACTGCGCGACGAGGAACTGCGGGCAGTTGGGGAGCATCAGTGCAACGCGATCGCCCTTGCGCACCCCAAGCGACCACAAGGCAGCGGCAAACGCGGTGCTTTCAGCGTCCAGCTGGCCGTAGGAGACAGTCGTGCCCTTGAAGAGCAGCGCCGTCTTGTCCGCATGGTCGCGGGCGAGATCGGTCAGATAGTCGATGAGCGTGCGATCGGGATACGGGAC
>JAICEG010000275.1 GCA_025924295.1 Vicinamibacteria bacterium | reverse complement strand
CCGGCACGCGCGATGCGAACGCGTTCACGCTGATGGGAAGTTCCTCGAACAAGGGTCTCTTCGCTCTGGTCGCACAGAAAGGACTCACGACGAAGGATCTCAAGGGCAAGCGCTTCGCGGTTGGCCAGATCGGTGACGCGCCGTACAATTACTCGATCGCCCTGCTCGGTACGATGGGGCTCGGCGCGCGCGACGTCCAGTGGATCCCGGTCGGTACAGATGTCAGTGGACGTGCCGCAGCACTGCAGACGAATCGCGCCGATGCGACGCTGCTGACGGCGCCGAACTACTTCCGCCTCGAAGAGGCCGGCTTCCCGGTGCTCGCCAACCTCGCCGATCACCCGTCGGTCTTCCTGTCGACGGTGTACCTCTTCGCGCGCAAGGCGACGACGGACAACCCCAGGCTTGCCGAGTCGATCATCAAGGCGCACGCCGAGGCCATCAAGCGCTTCTACGACGACAAGGCATTCGCGGTGAAAGCGTATATCGCGTTTGATAAGCAGCCCGAAGCAGACGTGTCGCGCATCTACGACCTGTACGCCAAAGGCAACATCTTCGAGCGCGTGCCGTACGTGATGGCCGGCGCCGTCAAGGCGACGCTCTCCCAGCAGGTGGACCCGCGGATCGCCGCCGACCTCAAGGGCTTCGATTTCCACAAGGTGGTGGACAACAGCGTCATCGACAAGCTCGTGAAGGAAGGATTCTTTCAGCAGGTGTTCGGTCCCGGCGTGAAGGCCGAGGAGCAGAGCAAGGCGAAGCTCGCCTTCAGATAGCGCGCCGGATGAACAAGCTGGAGATCAGGGGCCTCACCAAGCACTACGACCTCGAGCGGGAACGGCGGCAGGTGCTCGCCCTGTCCGACGTTTCGCTCTCGGTGGCCGAGGGCGAGTTCATGGCGATCGTCGGGCCGAGCGGCTGCGGCAAGACGTCGCTCCTCAACATCGTGGCCGGCCTGCTGCGCTACGACGGCGGCAGCGTCATCATCGATGGCAAGCGGGTCGAGGGGCCGGGCGTCGAGCGGGCCGTCGTCTTTCAGCAGGCGAGCCTGCTGCCGTGGCGCACAGTGGCGGGCAACGTCCGGTACGGAATGGAGATGCAGCGGCGCTTCGATCGCGAGGTCATGCGCAGCCGGACCGAGCACTTCGTCCAACTCGTCGGGTTGAACGGCTTCGAGCGTCACTATCCCTCGGAACTCTCGGGTGGCATGCAGCAGCGCGTCAACCTGGCGAGGGCGCTGGCTGCCGATCCGGTGGTGATGCTGATGGACGAGCCGTTCGCCGCGCTCGACGCCCAGACCCGTGAGTTCATGCAGGCTGAACTGCTCAAGATCTGGGCCGAGGCGAGGAAGACGGTGCTCTTCATCACGCACCAGATCAACGAGGCTGTCTATCTCGCCGATCGCGTCACGGTGATGAGCGCCCGCCCCGGCCGCGTCAAGGGGATCGTCGAGATCCCGTTCGAGCGCCCACGCGGGCTCGCGCTGAAGCGGGATGCGCGCTTCCTCGCGATCGAGGAGAAGATCTGGCAGATGGTCGAGGAGGCGCCGGACCGGATCGGCATGGCAAAGGCGGCAGGGGAGTGAACCGCAGCTTCTACCAGAAGAACGAGCGGCTGATCCTCGGCGGCATCTCCGTCATCGTGGCGCTCATCGCGTGGCAGGCGCTGTGGTCGGCGGGGAAGATTTCGCCGTTGTTCTTCACCGGGCCTTCATCGGTCGTGACGCGCTTCGTCGATGAGTGGACCAACGGCCGGCTGAAGCAGGACATCGCGTACAGCGGTCTCAACTTCGCAATCGGCGTCGGGATGGCCATCACGGTCGGCGTCGTCTTCGGCGTGCTGATCGGTTGGTACAAACGACTGGCCATGATCGTCGACCCGTTCGTGACGACGCTCTATTCGACGCCGCGCGTGGCGCTCGTCCCGCTGGTCCTGATCTGGTTCGGGATCGGCATGTGGTCGAAGGTGTTCATCGTGTTCATCAATGCCGTCTTCCCGGTGCTCATCAACACCATCGGCGGCGTCAGGGCGATCGATCACGATCTCCTGAAAGCGGCTCGCGCCTACTGCGCGTCCGACTGGCAGATCTTTACGACCGTCGTCGTACCCGGCGCCGTTCCGTTCATTCTCACGGGCGTCCGTCAGGCGGTCTCGCTGGGACTGATCGGCGTGGTGGTGGGTGAGATGTTCGGCGGCAGCGAAGGCATTGGCTTCATGGTCAACTACGGTGGCCAGACGTTTCAGACGGACACCGTATTCCTGGGCGTCGCGATCATCGCGATTGCCGGAATCACGCTCACGTGGCTGGCCGAGCAACTGGAGAAACGGTTTTCGCGGTGGAGACCGGAGAGGTAACGGAATCGTAATGGGGTCGGGGGTCATTTAAAGAGGACACTCTGAATGACCCGTTAAGGAGCACGAATGGCAGAAATCGTTTTAGGGATCGGGTCGTCGCATGGGCCGTTGCTCTCGACGCCGCCAGAGCAATGGGACCTGCGCGCGAAGGCCGACCGCGAGAACAAGAACCACTGGTTCCGCGGCAAGACCTACGACTACGCTGCGCTGTTACAGTCGCGGGCGCCCGGGTTCGCGCACGAGATCACGGTCGAGAAGCGACGCGAGCGCTTCCTGCAGTGCCGCACCGCGCTCGAGTCGCTCGGCAAGAAGTTCAACGAAGTCGCTCCCGACGCGGTGGTGATTCTGGGCAACGATCAGCGCGAGTTCTTCAACGCTGGCCTGACGCCGGCAATCACCATCTACCGTGGAGCCCAGATCAGCAACGTCCAGCACTTGAATGAGGACGCGCCCGGATTGAACATCGCTGAGCCAGCCAACTCTCCCGCCGAAGGTGCGACGTACCCTGGCGCGACCGCGCTCGCCGACCACATCCTGCGATCGCTCGGCGACGAGAACTTCGACCTGGCGCAATCCGACGGCACGCCGAGCGGTGCTCCGCGCGGAGGCATTCCGCATGCCTACGGCTTCTTCTACCACACGATCCTGCAGGACCAGACACCCCCGAGCGTGCCGATCATCCTGAACGTGCACTTCCCGCACAACACACCGAAGGTGCATCGATGTCTCGAGCTTGGGCGCGCGCTCGCTCGGGCGATCAAGACGTTCGAGGGATTCAAGCGCGTCGCCCTGATGGCATCCGGCGGCCTGACCCATTTCGTGATCGACGAGGACTTCGATCAGAAGGTCATCGCGGCGATGAAGGCGGGCGACGAGGCCGCGCTGGCGGCACTGCCTGAGAACTTCTTCAAGGTAGGAACCGCGGAGATCAAGAACTGGATTCCGGTCATCGCGGCCATGAATGCTGCCGGCCTGGCGTATCACCAGATCGACTACGTGCCCTGCTACCGTTCGGAAGCCGGAACCGGCAACGCGATGTGTTTCGCGTACTGGCAATAACAGAGCATTGTTGATCTTTGATTTGCGATTGTTGATTTCCTGTTGATTGGTGATTGGTGATTGTCGACTGATTGAGGATTTGTACATCAGATGATCGAATTCACGGCCCGTCTGGCCCAACTCGATTCCTGTGCCGTGTCCGACGCACTGGACAAGCTCGGGCTGAAAGGCGTCGCCACCGGCATCGAACGTCTCGCCACGGACCAACGGATCTCGGGTCGCGTCGTGACCGTGAAGCTCGAAGCAGACGACGGCCGTCCAGTCGCATCGCGCCACCTCGGAACGACCGCTGTCGAGTCCGCCCAGCCCGGCGACGTCATCGTGATCGAGCAGCGCACCGGAATCGACGCGGCGAGCTGGGGCGGCAACCTGTCGTTTGCTGCGCAGCAGCGTGGAGTCGCGGGCGTGATCGTCGACGGCCCGGCGCGCGACATCGACGAGGCCCAGAGTTACGGCTTTCCGCTCTTCGCGCGCAGCCGCACGCCACATACCGCGCGCGGACGAATCGTGGAGACCGGGACCAACGTGCCGATCATCGTCTCGGGCGTCACGGTGACGCCGGGAGACTATGTCGTCGCCGATGGCACGGGCATCGTCTTTGTGACGGCGGGCGAGATGGACGCGGTACTCGAGGCCGCCGAAGCCATCGCCTCACGCGAGCGCGCGATGGTCGCGGCGCTGCGCGAAGGCGCCCCGGTCACCCAGGTGATGGGGAAGAGCTACGAGACGATGTTGAAGAAGTGACGTGAGAGACACGGGAGCATAGACGCGTGAACGACGCCAACATCGAACGGGCTTCGAAGCTCGATACCACATCGATCAGCGACGCACTCGATCGCCTCGGTATCGCCGGGCAATGCCTGAACATCAAGCCGCTCGATCCGCGCTTCCGGCTCACCGGTCGTGCCTACACGATTCTGTATGGCCCGGCCGGCAATCCTCCTGGAACGGTGGGTGACTACATCGACGATGTGCTGCCGGGTAGTGTCGTGGTGCTCGACAACGGTGGGCGGGAGAATGCGACAGTGTGGGGGGACATCCTCACCTGGGTCGCGCATCAGCGTGGCGTCGCCGGGACGGTGATCGACGGCGCCTGTCGCGACACCCACCTGGCCCGGGAGCTTGGATATCCCGTCTACAGTCGCAGTTACTCCATGCGCACCGGTAAGGACCGTGTCCAGGTCGAGGCCGTCAATGCGATCGTGAACATCGGCGATGCGCGCGTGGCCCCGGGTGACCTGCTGCGCGGCGATGCCGATGGGGTCGTCGTGCTGCCGCGCGCGCATGAAGACGCGATCCTCGCGGCCGCGGAAGAGATCGACGCCGTCGAGCAGCAGATTCGCGCCGCCGTTGCCGAGGGCAAGAGCCTGGCGGAAGCGCGCAGGCAGCTCGGATACCATCGCTTGCAGGCGCGAAAGCCGTAGGTTCGACACCGGGTTTCGCGACAGCACCCCACCATGGTCGAGACCACGAGACATCGGGTGGACACAAGGGGGCAGGGCGACGTCCAGGATCTGACGGCGCTCGTTGCGCGGGTGCTGAAGGCATCTTCACTCGAGTCTGGTCTTGCGACCGTTGCTGTCGTCGGTTCGACGGCGGGCATCACGACCATCGAGTTCGAGCCGGGCGCTGTCGCGGATCTCAACCGCGTCTGGGAACAGATCGCGCCGCGCAATGGTCACTACGAGCATCACCTGCAGTGGGGCGACGACAACGGGTCGAGCCACGTCCGGGCGGCCATGCTGGGCCCATCAATCTCGATTCCTTTCGATGCCGCTCAGTTGTGCGTCGGGACCTGGCAGCAGATCGTGTTGATTGAGTTCGACACGCGCGGCCGGAGCCGGGACGTGATCGTCCAATTGATCGGCTGACACCCATCGCGTCGTGAGGGGTACCATAGCAACCCGGTACTTGGAGGGCGCTGATGCTCGAATCCTGGTGGCATGACCTTCGGCTGGCCTGGCGCGGACTGAGACGAGCCCGAGGATTCACCGCCGCCGCCGTCCTGACACTGGCCGTGGGCATGGCGGGCGTCACCGCGATGTTCGCTCTCATCCAGGGCGTCCTGCTGCGACCGCTTCCGATGCCCGAGCCGGATCGGCTCGTGACGTCCTGGAAGGAGCATCGCTCGAGCGGATCGACGCACTGGCCTTTCAATGCGGCCGAAGTCGCGTTGATTCGGGACGCGACGTCGCAGGTCTTCAGCAGCGTCGCTGCCGTGGGATACAACGAGCCGTCACCGATCGAAATCGTCGACGAGTCGTCGTCGGTCTTCGTCAACTCGGCCCGGGTCAGCGGCAACTTCTTCGAAGTTCTCGGTGCGCGTCCGTTTCTTGGACGTTCGCTCAATCAAGCAGACGACACGAATGGCTCGGAACCCGTGCTGGTCATCACGCATGGCCTCTGGCAGCGCCGCTACGGCGGCGCCGTCGACGTCATTGGACAGCGGCTGACAATCAACGATCAGCGGTTTGCGATTGTCGGCGTGATGCCTCCTGACGTCGAGTATCCCGGAGGCGTCGACGTCTGGACGACTATCGAAACGCGGGCCACGTTGACGAACAATCCGACGTTTCAGCAGGCCACGCGCAATGAGCTCGATCTCATCGCGCGCCTGCAGCCGGGCATCACGGCCGAACAGGCGGCGAGCGCTCTCGGCGCGTTGGCTCCCCAGCTCGCGCAGGTCGCATCGGCTGGTTCTTTTGCCACGCCCGCTGTCCCGGCAGTTCGACCGATCGCCGATGTCATTGTCGGCGACGTGCGCACGGGGATGATCGTGCTCTTTGCTGCGGTTGCGCTCGTGCTGATCGTGGCCAGCGCGAACGTCGCGAACCTGCTGCTCGTGCGCGGCGAAATCAGGCGCCCGGATTTCGCCGTACGGACGGCGTTGGGAGCAACCCGTTGTCGTCTCGCCCGGCAGATCATGTGCGAGAGCCTCGTGCTGTCGGTCTTTGCCGGCATCATCGGAGCGGCGGCAACCTGGGGGTCTCTGCGGGCGCTGGTGGCGATCGCGCCGGCTGGGTTGCCGAGAGTGGACGCGATTCGCGTGGACGGTGGTGTGGTGCTGTTCGTGATGATGCTGACCCTCCTGACCACCGTTTGCTCGGCACTCGTTCCTGCCTTTGCGGCCGGGTGCGTCGATCTCGTGTCCCACGTACAAAGCGGGGGGCGGGCGGTGACGCGCGGCAGCAAGCGTGGGCGGGCGGCGCTGGTGGCCGCGCAGGTGGCTCTGGCGGTCACGGTTGTCGCGGCGGCCGGACTCGTCACTCGAAGCCTGTTGCGGTTGCAATCCACAGGAACGGAGCTCGGCGCCGATCGACTGGCCCACGTGTCGTTGGCTGTGCCGCCGGATCGGTCTGCCGACCGGGAACGTCATCTCCAGTTCCTCGAAGAGGTCGTGCGGCGCCTCGACGCGACACCGACGATTGCGTCGGCGACGCCGATCAACGCGGTGCCGTTCTCAGGTGTCGGATGGGATGTTCCGGTCGTGACGGCAGAGGGACAGGACGCGGCGCAGGCCGCCGCCAATGGGTCCCTCAACCTCGAGGCGATCCAACCAGGCTACTTCACGACGTTCGGTGTCAGGGTCACCCTCGGGCGTCCCTTCGATGAGCGCGATCGCGGCGATGCCCCTCGGACGGCGATCGTGAGCGAGGACGTCGTCTCGAAGTTGTGGCCAGGGCAGAATCCGATCGGCAAGCGACTGAAGATGGGCGGGCTGG
>JAICEG010000274.1 GCA_025924295.1 Vicinamibacteria bacterium | reverse complement strand
TGACTCTCCGGTTGGTTTGCGCGTATGGTCGCTCATGCGCATCTTTCGATCAAGTGACGCGCCGGTCGGCCCGGTCGATCCGGCAACCTTCGTCGGCCGGGCAACGGTTCAGCGCCTGGCCCAGGACGACACCGGCGTTCCGGTCGGCGTGTACCGGGTGACATTCTCCGACGGTGGACGAACGAACTGGCACAAACATTCCGGTCCGCAATGGCTCTTCGTCATCGAGGGGCGCGTGCGCGTTCAGGCGGACGGTGGCGCCCCGCAGGATCTCGACGCTGGTGATGCGGTCGTCATTGCCCCGGGCGAGCGTCACAGGCACGGTGCGGCCCCGGGGAGCGCGGGCACGCACATCGCCGTGAACGTGAACGCGACGACCAGTTGGCTCGAGCAGGTGAGCGATGGCGAGTACGCCCGAGGGTGAAGCGTTTATTCAATGGGTCATCGCGTAGAGAAGGACGTTGATCCCGAGCGCATACCCATCGATCGAAAACTGGTAGAAGTACGCGGGGTCGTCTGTTTCGCGCTCCCATGAATTCGACAGGTCGGTGTTGTGGGTCATCACCGCGATGATGTGCCCATGGTTGTCGCGAATCGCGCGGAGGTGCGGCACGGCCGTTTCTTCGCCGCGTTCCGAGGTGGTGCTTCCACCGACGGCACGCCAGAAGCCGATGCCGGTGACTTGCGGCACCTTCTTCACCGCCGTCATCGAGCGGAAGATCGGGTCGCTGAGCGGCACGTCCTCGATCGAATACTCGTTGGGAGGCATCGCGCGCGCCAGTTCGCGCGTCCACTGATCCCAGGCGGCCTCGCCCCAGAAGTCGTCGACCCACAAGAAGCCGCCCTTCTTCAGGTAGAGCCGCAGCGCCGCGACCTCTTCGTCCGACAGCCCGATCGTGCCGACATCGGAAGCCATGATGAACGGGCACTCGAAGAGTGCCGGGTCGGTCAGCCGCACGAGGTACACGTGAGCAACGCCGGGCTTCAGCCAGCTGACTCGCGTCCTCGTCAGCTCGGACATCCGGAGCAGGAGGTTGCGCTGTGCCCAGGGATAGTCGGTGCGCCAGCCCGATCCGTTGGACTCGCGGCGGACGCTGTTGTAGAGGATGTGACAGCCGGCCGCGTCCCGGTCGGGCCATTCTGACGGCGGCAGTTCCGCCGGATCACCTTGCTCACCGCGCAGCGGACCGAACCCGGAAAAGAAATCCTGCCGGAACTGCGCGGAGGCGTAGCCGGCGAACATCGTCAACAGCGCGAGGCAGGTCACCGTTCGGACATGTCTACCGGGTACCACCGCTGGTCCGTCCTCTGCCGACGCCGTGGTCGGCCGTGCCGGCGATTATCGCCGATCTACTTTGCCTGAGGTCGGGGTGCGGTGGGGCTTAGCGCAGGCTGCCAAGAAACGCGCGCATCGCGCGGAGCTTGATAGCCGGAATGCCCGTCAGGGGAGGAGGACGAGGGCGCGGCCCCTCTTGGCGATCTGCTTCTCGACCTCGACGGCGATGGCATCCCGGCGCGTGATGATCGCCGTGATCGCCTGCTCGTCGAGCCAGGGTCCGAGCGCACGCGTCAGGTTCTCGCGGGTGAGCGTCTGCATGCGCTCCCACAGATCGGCGTCGACACGTTCCACCTTGTTCTGCAGCTTTTTGTCGGAGGTGAAGGCGCGTGAGTGGTCGATGAGGATGATGTCGCCTGGTTGCCCGATCAGAATGTTGCCGGCGTTGCGGTCGATGTTGCGGATCAGGTTGTCGAACATCTGCATCTGCCGGATCGGTTTCCCCCAGTCGGCGCCCCCGGGAACTTTTCCGCCCAGCTCCTTGACGCTCTTCATTCCCGAGACCCACATCACGGCGGCGCCCGTTTCGTCGCCGATCTTGCGTTCGACGGCGGGGGGGACCATGCGCATATTGAGCAGGCGGTCGAGCTCGTACGCCGCGATCTCGGACTTGTAGCTCTCCCAGTAGCCCTGTCGTCTGCCGGGTGGCAGGGCTTTCCAGACGAGGCTTTCCACCGGCGCGTTCGGCGAAAGAAACGCGCGCCTCGGGCGCGTGACGCCGGTGCCGATGTCTTCGATGCGCATGATGTCGGCGCTTTTCAGATGTTCCTCAATCCGCTGTTCCTGTCCGAGCCATTGCCTGGCGGCTGAGGCGTCGATGATTGGGGCAGGAAGCTGCGCCGAGGGGACGGCGGTAAAGAGCGCACAGAACGCAACGAAGGTCGCGAGCGACGCGATCGTGCTCGTTGCCGCGCCGTGTCGTCTGCGAGGTGGCATCTTGCGCATCATAGATGAACCCCCGATGGTGCGAACTATTGACCGGTGCCAGTGAAGACGAACTTCTGGAGCCGCGCGCCTCCAAGGTCCTCGGCGACGTAGAGAATACCCTTCGAATCGGTCGCGATGTTATGCGGTGAAACGAACTGACCCGCCTGCCGGCCGAGCCGGCCGCACGCCCCCACCTCCACCAGCGTTTGCCGATCGAGAACCATGATCACGTCGTCCGCCTGGTTTGAAACATAGAGATATGGCTGATCGGGACCGGCAGAAAAGGCCAGGGAGGAAACAGTGCCGGCGGCCTCGGGGCTGCTGCGGCGCACGAATGCCTCTTTCACGAACTTGCCATCGATGGTGAACACCTGGATGCGGCGGTTCAAGCGGTCCGCGACGTAGACGAATCCGTCGCGGGACACGCGCACGTGATGCACCTGGTTGAACTGCGGGTCGCCAGGACCTTGATTCGAAGTCGTCTTCGGCGCTGCGTCGTCGGGCCTGTTCCCGTATGCACCCCAGTGCCGCTTGTACGCGCCCGTGTCGGCATCGAAGACGATGATGCGCCGATTGCCGTAGCCATCGGCAACGAACACTTCATTGGTTGGCGCATGGACTGCCATGTCGGCAGGCTGGCCGAGATTCGCCGTGTCGTTGCTTCCGGTGCCAGCGCCGCGACGTCCGATCTGCAACAGCAACTTGCCCTTGTTGTCGAACTTGAGGATCTGGTTCTCGCTCGTACCGGCAGCGCCTCGTCCCGCGATCCAGACGTTGTCCTTGTGATCGACGAAGATCCCGTGTTCGTTATTGGGCAGCGGCCATTCCGTGCCGTCGCTGCGACCCTCCCAGCTCTGGAGCAGGCGGCCTGACGGATCGAACTGCATGACGACCGGTGCCGCCTTGCAGCAGGCCTTCTTCATCGTGACGCCCGCGGACCTGTGAATGACCCACACGTTGTCCCTGGAATCAGTCGCGATGCCAGCCATGGCCCCGAAGATCCAATTGTCAGGAACGGTCGGCCATGACGGATCGACCTTACAGACTGGAGCGCCTCGGGGAGGCGTCTGCGCCTGAGCATGCGCGACGCAAAGCACCAGGGCCAGGCAGACGGACAGGGTGCGCCACATGAGATCCTCCTGCGACAAAGCGGCGGGGTATGGCGGATTCTAACGCAGGCGGATCCCGGGGATCCCGATGCCTAGCCTTTGACGGTGTACCCGCGTTTGGTCAGCGCCTCTCGGACACGATCGCGAACATCGCCCTGCAACTCGATGCTGTCTCCGGCCGTGGTCCCGCCCGTTCCGCACGCGCGCTTCAGTTCCTGGCTCAGTCCCTTCAGGAACTCAGCGTTCTCCGGCAGGCCGTAGACGACGGTCACGGTCTTGCCGCCTCGCCCCTTTTTCTCCATTCGCAGCTTTGCCACGATACGCGCTGGCACGGGCTGTGTTGCCGCGTAACGATGACTGCACTGGCAGTCTCGCTGGGGCCAGCCACACGTAGGACACTTGCCGGCCGTCTCGGTGGAGTAGACCAGTCGCGCGTTCTTCTGGCTCATGGGTCTATCTTCCCGTATTGTGTATGGGCACGTCTCACCCATGGCCCTCACGGCGACAATCTACAACTTCGACATCGATCTCGCGGACGCCGACCGCCACGTCTACGAATCAGTGGCCCTGCGGGTTGCCCGCCATCCGTCCGAGTCCGATGAGTATCTCGTCGCGCGGGTCATCGCCTACCTGCTGGAGTACACGGAAGGCATCGAGTTCTCGCGAGGGATTTCCACGCCGGAGGATCCGGCGATTGCGGTTCGCGATCTGACCGGCGCGCTGACGACATGGATCGACATCGGGACACCCGATGCCGATCGCCTGCACAAGGCGGCAAAGAACGCCCGTCGCGTCGCTGTCTACACGCACAAGGATCCGGATCAGTTCCTGCGACAGCTGGCCGGGAAGCGGATCCACAACGCCGAGGCGCTCGAGTTGTACGCGATCGACCGCGATCTCGTCCGTGCGCTGGCCGCACGTCTCGAACGGCGGCTCGCCTTCAGCGTGTCAGTTCACGATCGCGAGCTGTATGTGTCGATCGACGCCGACCAGATCGCTGGGCGAGTCGAGCGGCTGCAACGCGACGTGTGACGCACGAGTGATTCACAGTAACTGCTGACAGTAGAGGGGAGCAGCGATGAGGACGCGATATGCGGGCACGTTCGGCACGTTGTTGGGGATGGCGATTGGCACGATGGCAACCAGCCTGCTCGTCGCGCAGCAACCAGCGCAACCCGCGCCCCCGGCAGGCGGTCGCGGCAGTTTCGGTGCGCCGGCGGGGCCATGCGGGCCGCAGGGTCAGCTCGCCGCCGACAGCGCCTCGACAACCCCGACACGCTCGTGTGGATGCTGGCTTATCGCGATCGCGCGCACCGCGACGATGTATGGGCGAAGTTCGCGGCTGACCCCGACTGGAAGACACTGGCCAGCAAGTACAGCGTCCCGATCGGCGCCAACGTGTTCATGATGAGCGCGACTGACTACTCGCCGTTGAAGTAGAGCATGCAGCCTGGATGCTCGTGGAGCCGTCCACGACCGTGCTAGCGAGACATCTGGGCGCGAAGTGATGTGAGTTCAGCGGTGAGAAGCTCCTCCAAGTGGCGGATGCTGCGGAAGCTCAGGCAGCGTTGAGTGCGGACGTCGAACTTCAGCTCATCTCCGTGAGCCACGAGTAGAACGGTGTTGACTCCTCGGCCCCATGCATACCCGACCTCGAGGTACACGTTTGGGTTGGCGCTGGTGAGGTCCGCCACGACCAGGGCGGCGTTGTCTATCCGATCCTTGACCCACGCAATAACGTCACCGGTGAACGACGCCATGTCAGCGCGCTCGCAGAGGAAGCCGGCGGCGTTCACGGCACCGCTGATTCCGTAGTGAAATCGGTCGGCATACTCTTCAGCGAAGGGCATTGCGACGAAGACGAGCGGCTTGCTGCGGGAATCGCGACCGACAGAATCGAGTCCTGATCGAGCACTCCCGATCGAAGATGGCTGGCTCCGGTCGTCGGACGTTTCGATGATGCCGTGTGGCAAGATCGTCTCGAGGATCTGTTGCATTCTTCTCGATGTGTCTCGGTCTCTCTCGACAATGGAGATCCGGCGGAGCTGACCAGGCAGGCGACCTTCCTCAATGGCGTCCAGCAGCCCGGCGATCTCGGCGCGAAAAGCCTCTGCCTCGTCGAGGCCGAAGCCCGGTCCGTGAAGTGTGATGGCGACGTGCTCGGTCGCCGGGCGTTGCTCCTGCAGCGCGAGCAAGACGTGCCTCGCAAAGACGCGAATGCTTTCATAGTCAAACCTGCCCAGTGGTTCGACGCCGACGAAGAGAAGCTCGCGGGTCGGCACGACATTTTCAGACTGTACAAGCAGGGTCTTTCCGACAGACGGGAGGCGAGTTCTCAAGTCCGTGCCCCGCCTCACAAGTTGCGAGACAACTTGCTGGTCGACTCCGAACAGGTGCTGGGCAAACTTGAGCGCCAGCACGTCGGCGCGATATGCGAAGACGTCCCCATGGACTGCCTCGATGGCAACGGTCATTGGCGGTCCTCAAGCGATCGAACGAATCGCACCCTCAGCCATACGTGATTCTACGACTTGGGTGTTGACCTTGGGTCTTGCGCTAGGATGGCTTCGCATCCGGGAGCTCGGTGTGAAATGGGGAGGCGGGTTTACCGCCTTACGACGCTTTAGCGCGTAACGAACTCTCCATCGTCTTGACTGACCCGAGTTTCGGAGCCTTCGGCGCCAGCGCCAAAGTCGTGGCACGTCACTTCACCATGTGTTTGAGCGAGCGTTCGTTCTCCAGGCAGATCTCGTCGATCAACTCGGCGTCGGCGATCAGCCGTTCCTTGATCAGGACGGTCCACGGCTTCGTGTAGGCCTTGGGATCGTCCACGGTCACTCGAACCTCCATGTGACCGAAGTCGATGCGCCGGAACTCCTCACGCACCTTCGCCGCCTCGGTCAGCACGCTGCCTTGCCAGTCGATCCAGGTGTCGTCCCGGATGCCATGCGAATCGACCACCAACGTGTCGCCTTCCCACTTCGCCGACGAATATCCCATCAACGAGGGGTTCGGGTCCTCGGGCAACGGGCGCCCGTCGGTGTGGATCTGCCGATAGCCGGCGTTCCATTCGTTGAGGACGATCAGCAGGTTTGGCGTCTGGACGAACTTCAGCAGGTGCGGCGTCCCGTACGCGCGAAGAAAGTTGTCGGGGAAGCATCGGACGTGCGGGTCGTCGACGGCGTTCCTGGCCCAGCGCTCCTTGACCAGCGCGGCGAGCCAGGGTTGATAGGGGAGTCCACCGGGAAGCTCGACGCCGATGTTGATCATGCGGCGCGAGGTCGTGGCATCACGCGGATTCGGCGGCTCCTTCGGACGGCGCGGATCGACTTCGTCGCTCGTCCAGATCCCCGAGAAATCAGGCTTGCCGTCCGCGGTCCGCGGCGTCAGGGCGGACATGTCGACCGTGCCGTCCGCCGTGCGCGGCGCTCCCGCCATGGGATAGCGAATCCATTGAGCAGCCAGAGGACTCGATGCAAGGGCTCCAACAAGAATGACGACGGCACCGAGGGTGCCTGCGGCTGTCCGGCGTATGGAAAACGACAATGTGCGCCTCTGCGAGAGATGGATTTTCTCTAGCGTATCGAAATCGCGTCGACAATCGGCCCCCCGTAGTCTGGGGGGATGCTACAGTGTGCGGCCCGTCGCCTCGTCGCACAGGACGCAGTTCAACATCTCGCCAAGGCGTGTGCGACGACCCTCTTCAGTGAGTACCCATGGGCGCAGCTGCCACGGCGGATCGTGCCGGACGTGCTGGTTGTGGCCGCAC
>JAICEG010000273.1 GCA_025924295.1 Vicinamibacteria bacterium | reverse complement strand
GCAGCAGGTCCTTCATCGACGAGATCTTCTTCTCGGGGATGAGAATGACCGGGTTCTCGAGCACCACTTCCATGCGCTCGGGATCGGTCACGAAGTACGCCGACAGGTAGCCGCGGTCGAACTGCATGCCCTCGACCACGTCGAGCGACGTCTCGAGCGTCTTGGCCTCTTCAACCGTGATGACCCCGTCCTTGCCGACCTTGTCCATCGCTTCCGCGATGATCTTGCCGATGGTCGCATCGCTGTTGGCCGAGATCGTACCGACCTGGGCCACCATGTTGCCCGTCACGGGCCGGGACATCTTCTTGACCTCTTCGACGATGACCTCGACGGCCTTCTCGATGCCGCGCTTGATCTCCATCGGGTTGGCGCCGGCGACAACGTTCCTCGCGCCCTCGCGGTAGATCGCCTGGGCGAGCACGGTAGCGGTGGTGGTGCCATCGCCCGCCGTATCGGAGGTCTTGCTGGCGACTTCACGGACCATCTGCGCGCCCATGTTCTCGAGGGGATCCTTGAGGTCGATCTCCTTCGCCACCGTCACGCCGTCCTTGGTGATGGTGGGGGAGCCGAACTTCTTGTCGAGGACGACGTTGCGTCCCTTGGGGCCCAGGGTCACTTTCACTGCGTCGGCCAGCGCATTCACACCACGGAGGATCGCCTGCCGTGACTGCTCGCCGTAAATGATCTGTTTTGCCATTCCTACACTCCATCCGGTGCGCGGGAGGGATCCTCGCGCAGAAAAAATGGCGGGGCGAGCCCCGCGCTACTTCGACGCGAGAACCGCGAGAACCTCGTCCTCACGCATGATGAGGTAGTCCTCGCCGTCGATCTTGATCTCCTGCCCGGAATACTTCCCGAAGAGGATCGTGTCTCCGTCCTTGACGTCGAGGGGCTGGCGGGTGCCGTCGTCCTTGACTTTACCGGCGCCCACGGCGAACACCTTCCCCTGCTGCGGTTTCTCTTTCGCGCTGTCGGGGATGATGATGCCGCCGATCTTCTGTTCACCTTCCTCGATGCGCTGAACGATGATGCGGTCGTGTAGCGGTCTCACCTTCATATTTCTCGACTCCAGCTGTCTCGTAGGGTGCCTTCGGGCGATAGGCCCAGAGGCTAAGCTTTTGATTTCACAGGCACGCACTTACAGTGCTGGCACTCGATTTCACTGCGCGCTAGCACTCAGCCCGTGCGACTGCCAATTGTAGTGGAGCCGAAAAAACGCTGTCAAGACGCGTGGCGGCGGAGGCGGTACTCGGCGATCTTCCGGCTGAGCGTGTTGCGGTGGATGCCGAGGACGTCGGCGGCCTGACAGAGGTTCCCGTCCGACTTGCTGAGCACATTGGCGATGAACCTCTTCTCGAACTCCCGCCGGGCGTCCTCGAAACATACCCCCCGGGCGACCATTTCCTCGACCAGACGTTCGAGTTGCTCTTTCAAAGAAGTACCTTTCCTGTCAGCCGGTGAAAGGCCTCGATGTACTTATCCCGCGTGCCGATGACGACGTGCTCGGGAAGCGAGGGGACCGGTGGCTGCTTGTTCCAGTGAATCAGTTCGAGGTAGTCGCGCACGTACTGCTTGTCGAAACTCGGTTGCGGCCGGCCGGGGGCGTACTGATCCTTCGGCCAATAGCGGGACGAGTCGGGCGTCATCACCTCGTCGATGAGCAGGATTGATTTGTCTGCGGTCAGACCGAACTCGAACTTGGTGTCGGCGAGGATGATTCCATTCGCCGCCGCGTGGCTGGCGCCGTGATCGTACAGCGCCAGCGTGAGCGCGCGAAGGCGTTGCATCAGATCGCGCCCGACGATGTGCCCGGCCTCGTCTTCGCTGATGTTGATGTCATGACCGCTGTCGGCCTTGGTCGCGGGCGTGAAGATCGGCGCTGGCAACTGCTCGGATTCACGCAACCCTGGCGGCAATGAAACGCCGCAGACTGAGCCCTTGACCTGGTATTCCTTCCAGCCAGACCCTGACAGGTAGCCGCGTGCCACGCATTCGATCGGCACCGGGGTCGTCTTGCGAACGAGCATCGAACGGCCAGTGAGCACATCGCCATGCTGCCGCAGGTGTTCCGGATACTCTCGAACGTCCATCGACAGAAAGTGATTGGCGACGATACCGGTCGTGCGCTCGAACCAGAACGATGAGAGCTGCGTGAGGACCTTGCCCTTGTCGGGGATGCCTGAACCGAGCACGTAATCGAACGCAGAGATGCGGTCGGTGGCCACCATGACCAGCGCCTCGCCGCAGTCGAAGATGTCACGCACCTTGCCCTGGCGCTGAGGAACCAGGCCGTTCAAGCGCGTTTCGATCAGGGGGGTCGCGAGTGGCAACGTGGTGGCCCTGGCTCTCGACGCCGCCCGGTACACCGTTGAGCCTCGTCGAGAAGTGTGGGAAAGGCGAGATCTTACCGGGCTGCCCCAATGGAGGCAACCGTACGCAACTGCACCGGTCGTTGTGCGGGAGGAGCCTGATATATTGTGGACTCACTCTTCAGATGCATTTACGCACCGCCATCGTGTCACTGCTGGCGCTCGCGCTGCTGGCTTGGTTCCTTCGCGGCACCAATCTGACGGACATCTGGCATCAGGTCCAGCAGGCGCGCGCCGAGCTTCTGCTCCTGTCGTTCCTGATGGTGTGCCTGACGTTCGTGATCCGCACGATTCGCTGGCGGTACCTGCTCAGCCCGCTCGGTGATACGCGGTTTCGAACAGTGTTCAGGTCGACGATCATTGGGTTCGGGGCTCTTGGTCTTTTGCCCGTACGCGTCGGCGATGTCATTCGACCGTATCTCCTCGCTCGCCAGGAGGGGCTGCCGGTGACCTCGGTCTTTGCGACGGTTGTCATGGAACGGGTACTGGACCTCGTCGCGGTGCTGGGGCTTCTCGCGTTATATGTGTGGGGCTTCGCCGGCGGCTCGGACATCTCGCCTCGACTGCTCAGTCCCATCAAGGTCTCCGCGACGATCGCCGCGTCGGCTGCTGCTGCACTGCTCGTGATCATGTGGGTGCTGGCGACGCATCCCGAGCGAATCGGTGGGCTGGCCGCCGGATTGACGCGCGTGTTGCCCGGCAAGCTCTCGCATCGCGTCGGCGGTCTCGCCAGCACGTTCAGCAGCGGATTCGCCGCGACACGAAACGCGCGGCAGCTTTCGCTGGCACTGGTCTGGTCCTTCGTCCTCTGGATCGCAATCGCCGCGCAAGCGTGGGCGGTTACGATCGCGTTCGGCATCGCGATGCCATTCCCCGGCGCCTTTCTGCTTCAGTCGATCCTGGTGATCGGTGTAGCCGTTCCCACCCCGGGTGGGCTCGGCGCTTTTCACGAGGCATTCCGGCTCGGGGCCACGACGTTCTTCGGCGCCTCGAACGATCGCGCGGTGGCTGCGGCCATCGTCACGCACGCAATCTCTTTCTTCCCTCCGGTTCTGGGGGGCATCGTGTTCATGGCTCAAGACGGCCTGAGTTTCGGCCGCCTCGAGGATCTGGCCAGTTCCGCACGCACCAAGGAAGGACCCGCCGCCAATGAAGTGTCCGTTTTGCGGTCATCTGGGCGATAAGGTCGTCGACTCACGTGAGAGCAAGGAAGGCGAGGTCATCAGGCGACGGCGGGAGTGCCTCGACTGCGGACGTCGCTTCACCAGCTACGAACGGATCGACGAGATCCCGTACATGGTGATCAAGAAAGACGGCACACGCGAGCGCTTCGAGCGGCAGAAGCTGATCGCGGGTCTGCTCAAGGCGTGCGAGAAGCGTCCGGTCAGCATTGCGGCTATCGAGGGCGTGGCCGACAAAGTAGAAGCCACGCTGCAGGAGCGGCCCGAGAAGGAGATGGCGACCGAGGAAGTCGGCGCGCTCGTGATGGACGAGCTGAAGCGCCTCGACAAGGTCGCCTACGTCCGATTCGCCTCGGTCTACCGCCATTTCCGCGATATCGGCGAGTTCATGACGGAGCTCAAAGATTTGCTCAATGCCAAGGAGTAGTAGGCGGCAGGCAACCGGCGGTAGGCTTTAGCCAGTCCCGTGGCTCTTTCACTGCAGCAGCGATCGCCGGCCAGGCCCGCTCAGGGGCGACGGAGCCCTTCGGCGTCCGGCCGCCGGCCGTTCCTCGACAACACGCCGCTGCTGCTCGGCGGCATCGTCGCGCTCATCGCCGCCCTGGCGGTGCTGCTCGTGATCGGCCGCGGTTCCTCCACGCTTGCGCCCGACTTCCTGACCGATTTCGTCCTCTCGGCGCTGTGGGCGACCAATCTCACGATCCTGGTGGCGCTGGCCTTCGTCCTGACGCGCAACATTCTCAAGCTCGTCGTCGAACGGCGTCGTGCGCTGCCGTTTGCCCGGTTCAGAGCCAAGCTCGTGGCGGTGCTGCTCGGGATGGCGGTGGTTCCGGCGGTGCTCGTGCTGCTCGTCGGCAGCGAGCTCATACGAACGAGCGTCGATCGATGGTTCAACCAGCCGATGGACGTCATGTTGACGTCGGCCAACGCAATTGCCGGTGACTACTACGCGCAGCAGCAGGCTTTGGTGTCGGCTCAGGCGCAGCGTTTCGCGCGCGCGCTCGGGGCGGTGAACCTGGCGTCGAACCCTTCGGGCGTGCGCGACCTGGTCGCACCGGACGTGCGCCAGGAGCGCGTCGATCTCGTCGAAGTCTATCGCCTCACCACGGGCGCGGATGGGAGAGCGCAGGTGACGCCGGTCGTCGACGTTGCGTCGCCGTCGCTGCCGCGCGACTATTCACGCGCGTCCGCCGATCGCCTGGCAGAACGCACGGCCGCCAGCGCCGCCGAGGCGCGCATCGTCGAGCCGCTGGCGAGCGGAGGAGATTTGATCCGCACCGCGGTACCGATCCGTTCCTCGCCGAACGGGCCGGTGGCAGGAGTCGTGGTTGCGAGCGAGTACCTGACCGATCAATTCGCCGCCCGCGCCCGCGGCATGACTGAAGCCTACGAGGCCTACCAGCAGCTTCGCGTGCTGAAACAACCGCTTGCCGGCGTCTACCTCTCGTTCTTCTTCATGCTGACGCTGATGATCCTCGTTGGTGCGACGTGGATGGGGCTCTATCTCGCGAAGCGCATCACGCGCCCCGTGCAGACGCTCGCCGCCGCCGCCGACGAAATCGGCGCCGGTCACCTCGATCATCGCGTCAAGGTGGAAGCCAACGATGAATTCGGCTCGCTGATCGACGCCTTCAACCGCATGGCCGGTGAGCTTGCCGCCAGCCGTCGCCGCCTCGAGCGTTCCTCGGTCGATCTCGAGCGCAAGCACAACGACGTCGAGAGCCGGCGTCACTACGTCGAGACGATCCTCGATCGCCTGGCGACCGGTGTCGTGTCGGTCGACGTATCGGGCAGCATCCAAACCTGGAACGCCGCCGCCTCGCGGTTGCTCGGCATCGAGCAGCGCGTGTCGGGGCTTCCCGTTGCCAGCGTGCTCGGCTCGGAGGATCTGAAACCGCTGGCTATCGCCATCGATGAGGGCAGTCGCCGCCGGGAAGATCTTCGCCCGCAGGAGGTCTCCATCACGCGCGAGGGGCGCGAGGTGCACCTGGCAGTCATGACGACGCCGCTGAACCGCGATGACGACACCACGGAAGGCGTGGTCGTCGTGTTCGACGACGTCACGCCGCTCGTGCGGGCGCAGAAAGTTGCGGCGTGGCGGGAGGTGGCCCGCCGCCTCGCCCACGAGATCAAGAACCCGCTGACGCCGATTCAGCTCAGCGCGGAGCGGCTGCGGCGTCACTTCTCGCAGGCCCCTGCCGGGACACGTGATCTGGTGGACGAGTGCACGACGACCATCGTTGGCGAGGTCGAGTCGCTGAAGGGGCTCGTGGACGAGTTCTCTCAGTTCGCGCGCATGCCCGCGCCGCGTGCCGTCCCGACCGACGTGCATGCGCTTCTCGATGACGCGCTGTCGCTGTATCACGGGCTGCTGGCAGAGATCGAGATTCGCACCCACTACGAGGAGTGCCTGCCGAAGATCTCCATCGACCCGGAGCAGATTCGCAGGGTGATTCACAACCTCGTGGACAATGCGATCGAGGCCATGGATCGCCGTGGCGTCATCGACATCGAGACCCGGCACGACGCGAAGAACAACCTGGTTCGCGTCGTCGTCGCCGACAATGGACCCGGCATCCCGGTGGCCGAGCGCGAGAAGCTCTTTCTGCCCTACTACTCCACGAAGCAGCGGGGGAGCGGCCTCGGGCTCGCCATTGTCCGCCGGATCGTTGCCGAGCACGGCGGCAGCATCGACGTGACCGACAACCAGCCGCGCGGCACACGGTTCGCGATCGAGTTGCCCTGTTGATACGTGTCGTTCAGACTTCTCGGTTCTTGCTTCTCGGTTCTCGTTCAGCCTTCGGTACGTCTCTATGCCGTCCATTCTGATCGTCGACGACGAACCGGGAGTGCGAAGCTCGCTGGGCGGCGTGCTCCGTGACGAAGGCTACAGCGTCGATGCCGTCGACAGCGGCGAAGCCTGCCTCCAGCGTCTCTCGGCTCAATCCTACGACGTCGTCCTGCTCGACATCTGGCTTCCGGGAATGGACGGCCTCGCGACGCTGACGCGCATGCGCGAACGGCAGTTCGACGCGCAGGTGGTGATCATCTCCGGGCACGGCAACGTGGAATCGGCCGTACGCGCCATCAAGATGGGCGCGTTTGATTTCGTCGAGAAGCCGCTGTCGCTCGAGAAGACGATGCTCGTCGTGCGCAACGCCATGCGGCAACGAAGTCTCGAAGCCGAGAACCTGGTGCTGCGCGCCAAGGTCGACGCGCATCACCTGATGATCGGCGAAAGCTACGGCATGGTCCAGCTGCGCGACCAGGTGGCGACCGCTGCGCCGACCAACGGACGCGTGCTGATCTTCGGTGAGAACGGCACCGGCAAGGAACTGGTGGCGCGCAACATCCACGCGATGAGCCGCCGTCGCTCGGGTCCGTTCATCGAAGTCAACTGCGCGGCGATCCCGGAAGAACTCATCGAGAGCGAGCTGTTCGGTCACGTGCGCGGTGCGTTCACGGGTGCCGACCACGATCGCCGCGGTCTGTTCGCCGAGGCGCGCGGGGGCACGATCTTCCTCGACGAGATCGGCGAGCTCGGCCTTGCCGACCAGCCGCGCCTGCTGCGCGCCCTCGACCAGCGGCAGTTTCGCCCGGTCGGTGCATCGGACT
>JAICEG010000272.1 GCA_025924295.1 Vicinamibacteria bacterium | reverse complement strand
CGGAGGAGAGGAAGGCGCTCGAGGACATCGCGCGCCAGATCCCCGACGTGCAGCGCACGCTGGTCCGCAACCATCCGCGGCTGACGGTGCCCGACCGCGCCGCGCATCAGATGCAGCTCGCGGGGACGAAAGTACTGCTGACGATTGCCGATACGTTGCCGCCGGAGCTGGATGGCCTCGGTATCTTCCAGCGTTCATCGCCGGCGCGTATCGGCATTGGCAGGATGTCGACCGGGCTCGGGTGTCCGCATGCGGAAACGAACGCGGACTTCCTCGGCCTGATGGTGGCATTTCGAACGGCAGCGGGACGACGCATCGATTTCGTGACCATCAACGACCCCACGTCGCCGACCGATACGCCGGAAGAGTTCCTTGCGCTGTTGAAGGCGACGGCGGATGCGGCAAGCACAGAGGACCAGCTCGCATCTCAGGCCAGGCTGCTGGCGGGGCTGGCGCGGCACGCGCGACACCGTGCGCCAGCGATTGCACTGCATGTGAGCGCGCAGACATTTCGCACGGTGCGATCGTCGAGTGCCTATCAGCAGTACTGGACCGGGATCGTCCGGGCGCGAGACGTGCTCGGCAAGTTCACGTTCGTTCCCACCGGCGACGTCCGGTCACGAGCGGGCGCCACCCGCGGACCGACGCACCTGACGCAGGATTGGCGTGCGCGCCAGGGCGCCGCTCCGCTGGAGTTCGAGCTTCGCTGGATTCCGTTTCTCAACGACAGGGACACGTCTTTGGACGATCTCACCCGACCGTGGGAGAGCGGCGGTGAAGCCGCGGTCGGGACCGTCACGTTCCCGACGACGGATTTCGAATCGACTCAGGCAAGGCTGACGGAACTGCTGGCCTCAGAGCTCGGCGCCAATCCCGGCAACTGGCAGGAAACGGACTCGACGGCGGCACCGCTGCCGGCGACGCGGTTCACCGCCGCGCGCCAGCTTGCATACCGCGCCAGCCAGGAGGCGCGCGGTGCGTTGGCGGACGATCTCTACCAGTCATTCTTCGAGCGGGGTGAAATCAATTCAATGCTCGCGGGCGAGCTCGTGCGCCGCTATCAGCACAAGCGCGCCGCTGGCCATTGGGTGCCCGACGTCGGCGAGATCTCGATCGCCTGATCCCTGGCACGATACGCTGGCTTCGACCTCTCTCGGAAACAGCGTAATGGGCGGCTCAGTCGAAGATCGTCTCGACGCCGTCACCGGCCTTGAGCTTTTCCTTGGTCCATCCGCGCCGTTGCAACTGAACGACGCTCGCACCTTCGAGCGCCCAGACCGTGCCGTTGGCGGCTTCGAGGTAGACCCAGGTGTGCGGGTTGACCCACTGCCGTTGAGGTGGCTGCCCCGGTGGCAAGTTGGCCGTTGATCCGTTTTCTGCCCCCCTGTTAATGTTGCGCGTCCACGGGTGGAATCGGTCGCGAGAGTCGTCATGAAGGAAGGGAGGACGTGATGCCAAGTCGCCGGGATTTCGTCAGGACTTTCGCGGGTGCCACGGCCGGAGCGTACGTGATGAGTCGTGGCTTCGGGCACGTCTCAGCGCTTCAGGCGCCCGCCGTGCGGCGCGAGGTGACGATCGGGGGCAAGCGAGTACGCGTCATCGACATTCACTGTCACTGCGTCATCAACGTCAGCGACATCGTGAAGGGGACGCCGCTCGAGAAGGAGGGTGGCGGCGGCGGCAATCAGGTGCTGGGACCCCAGCGCCTGCAGATCATGGACAAGACCGGCGTCGACGTGCAGGCGCTGACCATCAATGGCTTCTGGTGGTACGCCGCGAGCGACCGCGAGCTCGCCGGGCGCATCGTCCGGGCCCAGAACGAGGGGCTCGCCAAGTGGGTCTCTACGCATCCACAGCGGTTCGTCGCGATGGCATCGGTGGCGCTGCAGCATCCGGATCTCGCGGCGCAGCAACTCGAGGATGGTGTCAAACGACTCGGGCTGCGCGGCGCGTCGATCGGCGGGCATGTCAACGGCGAGGATCTGTCGCTTCCCAAGTACGACCCGTTCTGGGCGAAGGCTGCAGAACTGGGCGTGCCGGTCGTGATGCATCCGGGCGGGGCCGACAACATCATCAAGGAAGGCGCCCTGCGTGGGCGTGCCGATCTCGGGAACATCATCGGCAACCCGCTCGAGACGACCTACTTCCTCTCCCGGCTCATCTTCGACGGCACCTTCGACAAGTTCCCCGGACTGCGAGTCTGTGCGGCTCATGCCGGCGGGTACCTGCCTTCATACCTTGGACGCTCCGAAGTGGCCTGTGAAGTGCGTAACAACGCGAACTGCGCCAACAAGAAGAAGCCGAGCGAGTACCTGAAGAGTCAGATCTTCATCGACACGATGGTGTTCTCGGACGAGGGGCTGCGACATCTCGTCGCCGAAGTCGGCGTGAACAATATCGTCTACGGCACCGACGTCCCCTTCAACTGGCCGGTGACCGTGGACCTGGTGCTCAATGCGAAGTACCTGAGTGACGCGGACAAGATCACGATCCTCAGTGGGAATCTTCAAAAGCTGCTGAAGATCGATTCTTAGCCAGATGAGATGGGGCCGGGTCCACAGAACAGGACCCGGCCTACGGTTGCCAAGAGTCAGAACGTATACCGAATCCCGAGCTGCGCCGAGCGCATCGAACCTGCTTCGACCGGCACCATGAAATTCCGGTTGTTGCGATTGCCGGTCGGATTCCCCAGGTTCTCCTTGTTCAACAGGTTGTAGATCTCGGCGAAGAGGCCGAGGCTCTGGCGCTGCTGCATCCTGAAGACATACTGCAGCTGCAGGTCGACGAGCGTCAGGCTGTTGCCATCGATGCCGTTTCGAACCGCGCGTCCGTTGCCGTCGACCTCGGACAGGATCGGCATCGTCAGGTCGTGCACGCCTCGAACCGGGCGATCGATGTTGTCGCGGTCGGCGTTGACGTCGGTGCCGATCGTCTCGTTGATCGGGTAGCCGGAGTAGTAGCGGACGATCGCGCCGGTGGTGAAGCCGCCAAACGGCGCGAAGTTGACGCTGGTGACGAAGGCGTGGCGGTTGTCGAAGTTCGCGCGCCCGTAATCGTCGCGCGGGCTCGGATCGATCGAGACGCGCGAGTTGAGCGCGGCGTTCTGCGTCACGACGTCGTTAGCCCATGCCAGGGTATACGCGGCCCTTCCACTCCAGCGATTCGAGAATCGCTTCTCGAGCGAGAATTCAAACGAATCGAAGTCGCTGTTGAAGGCGTCGAGTGTCTGATACTGCCGCACGCGCTGGTAGCTCGCACCGCGGGCTTCCGCTGGAATCAGTTCACCCGTTGGATCGAACTGGTCGGGAGTGAGCCGGATGATTCGACCGTTCGGCCCGACCGGACCTTCGCTGATGTCGATCTGCGCCGTCTGGTCGTAGCCGCGATTGCCGACGTAATCGAAGCCGACGGCCAGTTGCGGCCGGAGCTCGTGCTTCACGCCCACGCTGTACCCGAGGAGGTATCCCATGCGGCGGTCGCCATCGAGCTGGGGCTCGGTGTTGATGAACTGTGATCCGGCGCCCGGTTGCAGCGAGTTACGGATGTTGGTCAGGAACGCGCGGCAGGCCGGACTGATCGCGGCCAGACCACCGCTGCCGCTCGGCAGCAGGCACACGTGCGACGCCGGGAGCCGGCCGTTATCCGCTGACGTGTCTTCGTTGGTCTGGAAGTTGAACGTCTGGCTGTAGACGCCGAAGCGGTTGAGTGTGTTCGCGACGCCGACCAGTGAGTAGTCGTAGAACTTGCCGATACCGCCGCGAATCACCGTCCGGCCCGCGCCGTTCGGGTCGTAGGCAAAGCCGAGGCGCGGCGCGAAGCCGGCCTTGGTCTCGGGCGTCAGCTGCTGGTAGTCGTAGCGAAGACCGAGATTCAACGTCAGCGTCGGTGTCGCTCTCCACTGGTCCTGCACGAACCCGTTGAACCAGTCGTCGTCGGAGTCGACCAGGATGTCGCCCATCACGATCGAGAACTGCGAGGGATAGGTGAACGGATCGGCCGGATTGAACGGCAGGTTGTGCCGGAACGTGAACGTGCCGTTGTCGTTGGCGCCGATGCGCTGAGGCCTGACCATCGGACGGTTCCAGGTGAACCCTGTCTTGAAGGTATGGGCGCCACCGCCGGTGACGTGGGTCAGCGTGTTCTGGATGGTGTAGTTGCGGCTGTCGGCGCCGCCGTGCGCGGCAGCCAGCCCGGTGTCGAAGTCGGCGTGCGCGTTGCGTGACCCGATGTCGAACTGATCACGGCCGTCGAGACCGATGTATTCGAGGTCGTCGATCCAGCCAGACGTGTTGTAGGCGGAGGGCGGGACGTTCATGTAGGCGAGGTTGCCGTCGACGCGATCCTCGCCCACGTGCGAGAACTTGAATTCATTGGTCGTTCGACTGCCGAACAGCGTCGTCCAGCCGACGTTGATCATCCGGTCGTTGGAGTCGAGCTCGATCTGCCGGTTGTCGAGCGTTTGACAACACTCGAAATCCTCACCCACGGCTGGCGCCACCTCACGCTGCCAGCGGAACGACAAGTTGTTAGGCCCTCTCGTGTAGTCAATCCGCGCGAACGTGCTCATCGCCTTGATGAACGTCGCGTCGGCGTAGTCAGTCGCCAGCGGCGCGGCTTCGGGCGGCATCGTGTGCACGACGGCGTTTTCAATCAGGTTGCGCTCGGCGTTGAAGAAGAAGAACGCCTGGTTGCGCACGATCGGGCCGCCGATGTTGAAGCCGAACGTCTTGCGCCCAGCTTCGGGCTTCTCTTCGTCCGGGTCGAGGAACGGGTCCCTGGCGCGCAGGCTCTCGTCCTCGAAATAGTAGAACCCGCGCCCCGAGAAGATGTTCGCTCCCGATTTCGTCACGGCGTTCACGATCACGCCGGACGAGCCCCCGAACTCGGCGGTGTACTGGTGCGTCAGCACCTGAAACTCCGCCATCGAGTCCAGCGTGATGCGCGCTTGAGGTCCCGTTCCACCGCCGTCGGTGTCCTGGTTGGCGGCGCCGTCCACGGTCCACAAATTGCTCGCAATGTTGCGGCCGTTGGCGTTGAAGTTGCCGCCCTCGAATTCACCCGGAGTCAGATCCGGCACGAGGCCGGGCACGAGTTGCATCAATGAAAGATGATTGCGACCCTGGCTCGGGAGTTGATCGATCTCCTGCTCCGAGACGACGGAGCCGATTCGGCTGGCAGTGGTTTCGATGATTGGTGCTTCACCGGTGACCACGACCTGCTCGGCGACGCCAGCCAGAGACATCGAGAGATCGATCGTCAGCTCCTGGCCGATGTTCAGCACGATGCCTTCACGCGTCTGTCCCTGGAAGCCGGTCAACGCGGTCCGGATGGTGTAGGTGCCCGGCGTCAGCGTCGGCACGACAAAGTGCCCCTCGGGACCACTGATGGCTTCCCGGCTGATGCCGGTCGCTTCGTTGGTGACGGTCACGGTGACGCCAGGCAGGACGGCCTTGGCTGGATCGAACACCGTACCGTTGATGACGGCAGTGCCACCTTGCGCAAACACCGTCGAGGCGAGGCAACCGATGACGATTGCCAACACTCCGCTGGGCCCGATCCTCTTCAGCATTCGACCCTCCCATCGGTGCCCGCGCCGGTGTCGTTCGCTGGCGACGACTGGGGCGCGAGCGGTCAGAGACAATGAGGTGAGAACGGTCAAACTGTCATGTCATTTGTTTTGGCGGGAAGTATACGCGCGTGTGCGGGCGACCGTGCGGAGCGACACTCACATGGATGAGGTTGTGGTGTGTCTCTGACCAGGAACATTCCGCGACCCGAGGGTAAGGCAGCGCTCCGCAACCTGTTCCGCGCCTGCGTCTGCGCCGCGATCGCACAGGGTCTCTACTACTACGCGCACGACATTGGTCGCCTGCTCCCTGAGACGGTTCCGAAAACGTGGCGTGGATTTCCTGTCGCCGATATCGGTGCCGCCCTCGTCGGAAGCATTGCCCTTGTCTACCTGGTCGCGGCGATTCGCCGCATACGTCGCTGGCTGATCGCGCTCAGGCATCAGCGGATGCTGAAGGAGCCCGGGAGGGCCGCGCTCGTTCCGCCGCTGCCATCACACGTCGAGTCGCTGGATCTCGCGAAGTCGCGTCAGGTCGTGCAGAGCGCGGTGGCGGTGCTCGTGCTGCTCGGTATCATCGTGATCCTGGTGACGCTCCTGTCTTTGGGGATGGTCAGACTGGATGCCGCAGAGGACGAGTTCCCGGCGTTCGAGACGCTGGTGGGGGCGCTTTTTCTCCTTGTGCTCGCGGTGCGCGCGCTCTGGCGCGCCGCGCGACGCCTCTTCAAGGAACGTCGGGTGCAAGGTGCATCGCGCGATCCCCGGCAGACGGCCGCAGCCGTGGGCGAGCAGGCGGCACATCGCGCTCAGAAGATTCCACGGTTGATCATTTCGGCGCCGGCACTGACGTCTCTCGACACGAGCCTTCATGAGGTCACCGTCGAGCGCAACATCTTCGGCCGCCCCCCATGGAACATCGCGTACCTCCGCCTGTTCGACAACGAGAAGGGACTGCAGGAGTTCCTCTCTGGCGCGTGGCGCGAGTGCGGCTACGTCCACTTGATCAAGGACGCCGACTCGGTCAGCCCTGATGAGGCGCGGGCTATGGCCGACGGGTCGGAGATATTCATCAACTCGCGAAGCCGGCTGCTTGCGGACCTGACGGTGCGTCCCGTGCAGCCGCTCGCTCCCGGAAGCCGCGAGCTGGTGTACTTCTCCGCCGATCCCGTGAGGGTCAGCGATCGCTACGGCAGTTACCCCGTGCGAGCGTTGCTCTGTCATGAGACGTTCTGGAAGAGCGCGGTGGACGTGCTGCTCGAGCGCGCGGACCTCGTCGTGCTCGACCTGCATGGGTATCACTGGAACAACACCGGCACCGCCTATGAACTGCAGCGCGTGATCGATCGATTTCCGATCGAGCGTTGTGTCGTGCTCGCCGCGGGCAGCAGCGACACCGCTTTCGTCGAAGCGCAGATCCACCAGGCGTGGAGTCAGATGGCCGGAGGCTCGCCCAATGAGGGCAGCAAGCCTCGGGAAATCCTCATGGCACAGCAGTGGTCGGGGACGAGCGAGCAGAGCCGGCCTCTCGTCGCGCTCGTTCAACGCCGCCTGGATGGGCCGGCGGTGCGAGAGCTGAGCTGAGGACATAGATGAGTCACACACGAGGGCCGTGGCAGGGCGATTGAAT
>JAICEG010000271.1 GCA_025924295.1 Vicinamibacteria bacterium | reverse complement strand
GCGCGTGCTGCCGTTGACATCGGCGCGCCAGCCGATCTCGTCGCGCAGATCGGGATCCTGCCCCTCCTTCACGTAGTTGACGATGTCCTGGACGTAGTCGCTCCATTCGTTGTTCGCGCCGGGCCACGTGGGCTTGGCGGCATTGAAATCGACTTTGCGCTTGAGCCACGGTGAATCGCAGATCGGCGGCGTCGTCGGATAGTTGTGGCTCAATGCGAAGACTGGTCCGGTCCACCCTGGCGGCGGACCGTCAACCGCGTCGCGGAACGCGAGCTCGGCGGGGCCCGGAGGCGCCGGAGTCGGAGCTGGTTCAGGAGGGCGCGAACAGCTGGCAACCAGGATGGCGATCGGCAGGAAGGCCGTCGGCCACGAACGAGAGACGCTCTTCATGCTTCGTCCCCTTTTGCATGGGTTGGATAACGCCTGTCGACTACGACAGATCTGCGATGGACACGTCGCACGCGCGACGCACTTCCTGCACCGTCGCCGGCGCGTCGAAGCGGAACAGGCCATCGAGCTTGCGCTCGAGCCGTGACGCGCGAATCGCCGCCTTGATGGCGAAGAACACGCTGTTGGCGAGGACGAGCGGCGGCTCGCCGACTTCCTTCGCTGAGAAGATGTCGTTCGAGTCGTCGGGGATGTTCTCCACCGACGGCAGATTCCGCGGGAACAGATAGGTGTTCATTTCGAGCGGAATGGTTGGCACTGCCGGGATCTTGTAGCGCCAGGTGTTGGTACTGTTGAGACGACCGCGATCGTCTCCGTCCGGCTCGAACACGAGCGTCTCGGTCATCAGGTAGCCGAGCCCCTGCACGAACGCGCCTTCGACCTGTCCGATGTCGATCGCCGGGTTCATGCTCCAGCCCATGTCGTACACGATGTCGGCGCTCAGGACTTTGACCTCGCCGGTGAGCACGTCGACCTCCACGACCGAGCAGGCCGCGGAATACGTGAAGCCGACGAAGGAATCCACGCCGCCTCCGAGCTTCGCGTTCGTGATCCGATCGATGCCGGGGATGTCGGGCTGGAGCTTCTCGGGCTTGAACGTCATCGCTGGCACCTGCACCTCGCCGCCGCGAATCTTCGCGGTGAAGGTCGCCAGCAGGCTGACGCGTTTGGAGTACGCGAGCTGGATCAGGAACTGCCAGACCATCGCGGTGCGGCCGTTGGCCTTGGTCTTCGCTGACCAGCCACCCTGAGCCGGGGTGTAGTTCCAGAAATCGATGCCCTGGTTCTTACACCACGCGTCACCTTCGTCCTTGAGCATCTGGTAGCCGAATTCCATCAGCCGGGCGCGCAACTCCTGGCATGTCTGCTTCACCGCTTCGCAGGCATACGGTGTACCCGTGGACGCGCCACTGCTCGTCGGATTCGGCGTGATGTTCGTCTTGGCGTTGTCGACGAACACCATCGTCATGGGCACGCCGAGGACGTAGGCGGCGACCTGCTGCGCCTGGGTGGCCAGCCCCTGGCCCATGTCGACACCGCCCTGGTGCACGACGATCGACCCGTCGGCCTGATTGATGGCGACAAACGCGGCAGCCTGCTCGAGTTGCAGCAGGTTGTAGCCCGAGCCGTACTTCACCGGGATGATCGCGATCCCGCGCTTGCGCCACTTGTTCTTGCGATTGAAGGCGTCCACCTCCGCTCGCTTTTCGTCGTAGCGGGACTTCTCCTTGGTGTAGGCCCACACTTGTTTGATGTAGCAGGAGGACAGCGCCTGGCCGAACGGCGTGACATCGCCCCGGTCATAGAGGTTCTTTTCGCGCAGCTCTTCCGGCAGCATGCCGATCACGAACGCCGCGTCGTCGATCGCGTTTTCGACGATGTTCTTGCCCTGGATGTCGCCGAAGGCGCGGAACGCCGTGTTCGGCGCAGTGTTCGTGCGGCACACGTCGATCTGGCTCTCGAAGTTCGCGATGCGATACGCGTTGTCGGTGCGGAGCTGGATGCAGTTCGACACGATGAACGAGCAGTCGTAGAAGGCGCCGCCATCGCCCCACATCTTCAGCTGGAAGCCGTGGATGATGCCCTTGTCCTCCGGCCGTGACTCGCCGCGATCGACGGCGATCTGATACTGGCCGTAGTAGGCGTGTCGTTTGCCGATCATCGCCGTGTCCTCGTCGCGCGGGACCGCGACGCGCACCGGCCGTTTGGTGGCTTTCGCGGCGACGGCGGTCGCCCCGGTGACGAAGCGAGCCTGCTCCGTTTTGCCGCCAAACCCGCCACCCACTGGCGGCACATCAACTTCGACCTGGTTGTACTGGAGACCGAGCGCCATCGCGGTCGTCTGATGCATCTCCATCGGGCTCTGCGTGGAGGGCCGCATGCTGATCCGGCCCTGGTCGACGGGGATGGCCACGCACGCCTGCGGCTCCATGTAGAAATGCACCTGGCCGCCGTTGGCCTGCGACGACTCGACCACGAGGCAGGGCGCGCTGCCGACCGTCGTCTTGCGGCGCACGATGGCGCGATCGAGTGGGTCCTTCTTCGTCGCCCAGTCGAACTGGCTGGCTGGCCGCGTGATTCGCCAGATGTGCGACATGTAGGGCACCGCCTCCGGCGCGTCGGGGAAGATGCTGCCCTTCTTGATCGCGTCGAAGACGCCGATGGTTGGTTCGCTCCACGCTCCGGTCCACGGCTTCCGGTCCAGCTTCTTGTAGGCGACGCACTGCGCGGACACGTAGGCAGCAATGCGAATCGCCTCCTGCTCGCTCGTCGCAAGCACCATCGCGATCGACTGCCCGACGTAGCTGACCATGTCCACGGCGAACAGCGGCTGGTCGAGACCCATCCCCTGCAGGTTGATGCCGCCGTGCTTGATGTTCTTGTGCGTGATCAAATCGACGAAGGATGGCGCGTAGCTGCTCAAGTGATCGAGCAGCGCCGACGCCGTCACGTCCTCGCCGCTACCTGGGATCACGAACTGATAGGTGGCGAGCGCGCGGCGGCTCTGCACGAACGCGCCGTTGACCGTGAGTGGCGGCACCGGCAGCTCGTGCGTGTAGTGAAGTTGCCCCGACGTCTGGTACATCGCGGTGACCTTGATGTAGGGCTGCGCGACGGGCGCTTTGAACGGCTGCTTCGCGTAGTGCTGCACGCCGTCGCTCACGGGCCAGTGCCCCCAGGTAATCTCACCGCTCGACTTCGCGTCGGCCGGCACCGGGCCGCCCTGGTGCTCGAGCGCGTTGACGATCGCCTTGAAGAGGAATGACGCCGCAAGCTCGATGCGATATGCCTGCGTGAAGCCCTCGTCAGGAGCTTCGGCCATCCGCTTCTTCCAGCGATCGAGCTCCTCACCCACTTCTTTCGCGAGGATCTTCGCAAGCGGCGCGGCCCGGTCGAAGGTGAGCCTCTTCCCGCGCATCGCATCCTCGGTCTTGCGGGCGCGCCAGGGGTAGGGAGCGATGCCGCCGAAAACGATCGCGGCCGTCTTGACGGCAAGCTTGCCGCTACCGAACGTGAATCGCGTCGTCGCGTTGACGATGCTGTGCGCGTTGACCTCGCGCAGCGCAACCTTCTGCGCCAGCACGACATCGCTTCTGTCCAGCGGCAACCCATAGGAAACGAGCACCATCCGGTCGAGGAGCGTCGAGTCCTCGAGGACGGCATCGACGAGGGCGGCGGCGGTCGCCGTGCGCGACTCGAAATGGCCGACCGCATCCAGTACGAGGAAGGAGATCGTGGCGTCGACAGCGGCGAGCGCAGTGAACATGTCCGACGGAAACGGTTCTCCCGTGCCGGCAGCGATGTGCTTGAGGACGAGCATCGTGTTGCCGGCGAGCGAGGCGGCGTTGCGGACGATGCGGCCGGCGGTGCGGCGCGCCATGAACCAGATCGCCCCGAGCGGAGTCGTCTCGTCGAGCCTCCGCTTCTTCATTTCTTCGGTCAGCAGGTCGATGAGATCGCTGTAGGTCGTGCCTGACGAGACGACGAGCCGGCCGTCTTCATGTGCAGCAACAGCGTGCAGCTCCGAGATGAGCCGGATGTCCACGAAGACTCTCGTCGCTGGGTACTCGTCTTTGTAGATGCCGTAGGACGTATTGCCGTGGACGAGCCGGAGCGTCTTGCCGCGATTGGCATGGAGGATCTCCGCGAGCTGAGAAAGAGTCGTGGGTGTGAACCACTGCTGGCCGTCGCCGTACGAGCTGACGGGTTCGGCAGGCCCGCGCGCATCCGGCGGAAAGGGGATCACGACATCGGCAGGCCGCTGCGCCCGGCATCCGTCGTCCTCGAGGCACTTCATCCGCTTCTTTTCGTCCTCCCGGGTCCAGTTGGAGGCGAATGTCTTCATGCCCGTCAGGATCGCGCGGTAACCGGTACAGCGACAGAGATTGCCGTCGAACGCGTCCTCGATCTCCTTCTTGGTGGCGCGGGGGTAGTTGGTGATGAACTCCGACATGTTCATCACGAAGCCCACGCTGCAGTAACCGCATTGGCTCCCGTTGTTCATCGCCAGGCGGTACGCGACGGGGTTCATGCCCGCGTGCGACCGTTCGGACGGATGGTCGGCGACGACCTCCGACTTCAACACGAGCGCCGGCGGCCCTTTCTTGCCGAGCGCGTCGTCCACGTCTTCGAGTACCGATGCGCGCTTCCGTTCAGCAGCCTCGATGGCTTGCGAGAGCACCGGTGACGCCTGCAGCGCGATCGGCGCACCGGCGCGCGATGCGGTCAATGAGTGCAGCAGATGGGCGGAATCTGGTTTGCGGACCGCGCCAGTACCTTCCACGGTCGTGACGACGAGTCCGCCCAGCGCGCACACCGGGCGCAGGCACGAGTTGATCGCGCGATGCTCGGGTTCTCTCTTCTTCGGGTTCCACCGCGACAGGATCACCGTGCAACCGCCGCAGCCACCTTGACCGCAGGGCTTCTTCGGACCGGCGAGCGCAACGTCAGGCGATCGCAAATAGTCGATCAACAGCAGGTCCGGCGCGGGGTTATCGATGGTGACCGAACGCCCATTGAGAAAGAACGAAACGGAGTTGGCAGGGGTGTTCATAGACGAGTGAAAAGGTGGTGTTGAAGTTCGCCCCACGATCGAGCGTGGGTGATTGCACAGCCCAGCTTGTTGTTTGAGTTGCTACCCGAGCCGCCCCAACTAAACGAACACACCTCCAAACGTGTACAAGGCACGCGGCGCATTCGTTTCAGAACTTCGAATCAACGACACAACCAATGAACGAACTCCACGCCATCCTCGACGTCTGGCGCGAGCAGCAGAGCTCGAGTCGTGATGCCGTCCTCGCGACGGTGGTGCACGTACGCGGCTCTGCGTACCGGCGACCTGGAGCGCGGATGCTCATCCTGGCCGACGGCCGGCGTGTCGGATCGGTCAGCGGTGGATGCCTCGAAAGCGAGATCGTGAGAAGAGCGCAATGGCTCACGGAACGCGGTGTTCCGGTCGTTCGCGCGTACGACACGACGTCTTCCAACGATGGCGTGTGGGAGTTCGGGTTGGGCTGCAATGGCGTCGTGCAGATCCTGTTGGAGCGAGCAGACGCGACGAGTGCAGCCGAGCTGCTTGGCTTTCTCAGCGCGCATCGCGAATCGCGGCAACCGGCTACCGTCGCGACCGTCATCAGGACCGATCACACGTCCCCCGTTCGCGTGGGCGACCGGCTGCTGCTAGGCGACACGTGGAAAGGTGTCGGCGCGTTGGTCGGGTCGTCGATCGAGGACGACGTCCGCGCGCACGCATCCGAGGTACTACGTACGTCCACGAATCGCCTCGTCCATCTCGGTGGAGACGAGGTCTTCATCGAGTGGATCGGGCCACCGCTCTCGCTGGTTGTCTTCGGTGCCGGTGACGATGCGATGCCAGTGGCGACGATGGCGAAGCAACTCGGTTGGTGCGTGTCGATCGCGGATGGCCGTCCTGCCTACGCTGCGAGGGAGCGCTTTCCCACTGCCGACCGAGTCGTCGCGATGGCCGCAGGCGAGCCCCTACGAGGGATCGACATCCACCCTGGCACTGCCGTCGTCCTGATGACGCACAACTACCCGCTGGATGCTCGCCTGCTCCCGCTCATCGTCGCCCGTTGCCCCTGGTATCTCGGGCTGCTCGGGCCACGCTCGCGAGCCGAAGCCCTGTTCGCCGATCTTGCCCTTGAGGTTCCACGCAGCGTTCACGCGCCAGTGGGACTCGATCTTGGTGGAGACATCCCCCAGGCCGTAGCGCTGTCTATCGTCGCGGAAATCCAGGCCGCGGCGAATCGGCGTCCGGGCGGCAAGCTCACGCTGCGAGGCGAAACCATCCATCCGCCGGCCATCGAAGTGGGCGCCCGCGCTCTCCATCGGGAGAACGAACCTGTCCATCAGACAGGCTGTCTCGTTCGATCGTTTTCGGAGTTGCCATGAACACCATGTCAAGACGCGAGTTGCTTGCGACCGCGGGCGTCGCGCTCGCCGTGAGTACCACTGCTTGCAGACGCCAGGAACAGCCCTCGGAACCGGACACGCCGTCGGTGACGCTCGAGTGCGCCGAGATCAACAAGGAACTGGCTGGCAGGCAGGTGAAGCTGCGCGCCTTCAACGGCACTGTTCCCGGTCCGATGCTGACGTGCCGGCCGGGACAACTGCTGCGTGTCACGGTGAAGAACTCGCTACCGCGCTACAACTCGACCGGCTGGCCCGGCAACCACAACGTTCCTCATGCGATCGGCTCGATGAACCTGCACCTGCACGGCCTGGATATCGAGCCGCACTTGTTCGAGCCGCCCGGCACGACGAACGCCACGGCGACGATGATTGACATCGAGGCGGGCGCATCACGCGACTACTCGTTTCAGATTCCTGACGATCATCCGCCCGGGTTGTACTGGTATCACTCCCACCACCATGGCTCGACTGCCGTGCAGGCCGTCAGCGGCATGGCCGGCGGCGTGATCGTCGCCGGAGACATCGACGAAGTGCCGGCGATCAAAGCAGCGCGCGACTTGCCATTGGTGATTCAGGACATCGGCCTGTTTCCGGGACCGACCGACGCCGATCCCTGGAGCTACGACTTCGAGCAGAACGCGATCTGGCAGACCTTCGACGGCAACGTCACCAAGTACAACCCGGCAACCGGAAAGCAGGAGGTCACCACCCTCAAGAGCGGCTTCACGACGGGCGATTACCCGCTTCGGTTCTTCCTCCTGAACGGCGAGCCGTTCTTTCAGGAGGTGCACACCAGCACGACCCCGACCAGCCCGAGTGGGACACAGCTGACGCCGCCGCAGATC
>JAICEG010000270.1 GCA_025924295.1 Vicinamibacteria bacterium | reverse complement strand
GTGCTCGCCGCGACCGTGATCGCGGTGACGCTGGTTCCGGTGCTGTGCAGCCTGCTGCTCGGCGGCCGGTTCCACGCCGAAGACGCAAACCCGGTGATGCGAGGTTTGCACAGGGTCTATCGGCCCGTTCTCAACGCGGCGCTTCGGTATCGCGTCGTCACCATCGCGGTTGCAGCGCTGCTCTTCGGGGGTGCGCTCGTGTTGGCGACGCGCATCGGCAGCGAGTTCATGCCGGCGTTGAACGAGGGTGACCTCATGTTCATGCCGATTGCCGATCCGAGCATTTCCCTCGAGGAGAACACGGAGATCGCGTCCCGTCAGAACGCCACGCTCATGAAGTTTCCAGAGGTGGAATACGTCGTCGCCAAGGTCGCTCGCGCCGACACCTCGACGGATCCGGCGCCGCTCAACATGACCGAGACGATCGTCCACCTGAAACCCAGAGCGGAGTGGCGCGAGGGCATGACACTCGATCGACTGCGAGGCGAGATGAGCCAGGCCGTGCAGCTGCCGGGAGTCTCGAACATCTGGACGATGCCGATCATCAACCGGATCGATATGTTGACGACCGGAATTCGATCTGAAGTCGGCGTCAAGGTCTTCGGGAACGATCTGCGCGTGCTCGAGGATCTGGCGCGCAAGGTGGCGGAGTCGGTGCGCCGCGTGCCGGGCGCCAGCAATGTCTACCCCGAGCAGGTCACGAGCGGACAGTATCTGAACGTCGAGGTCGATCGCCGCGCCGCTGCTCGCTACGGCGTTGGCGTCGGTGACATTCAGCAGGTCATCGAGAACGCCGTCGGTGAGACGACGCTGACGATGACAATCGAAGGACGGCAACGGTTTCCCGTGCGCGTCCGCTATGCGCCGCAGTACCGCGCGGATCCCGAGGCGCTCGCAGCCGTGCTGGTGGCGAGTCCGAGCGGCGCGGCAGTGCCACTGGGCCAGGTGGCGCGCATTCAGCATGCGCGCGGCCCGGCGATGATTTCATCTGAAAACGGACTTCTTCTCGCAACTGTTCTGCTGAACGTGCAGGGGCGAGACGTCGGCGGCTTCGTTCAGGAGGCGCGAGCAGCCGTCGCGCGCGAGGTTGTCCTTCCGGCCGGCTACTACGTGGGCTGGAGCGGGCGATGGGAGAACCAGGAACGGGCGCGCCAGCGCCTGCAGATCGTGGTGCCGATCGTGTTGCTGGTTATCTTCACCCTTCTGTACTTCACCTATCACTCCGTCGCTGAAGCCGCGCATGTTCTCCTCGCGGTCCCGTTTGCTCTGACTGGCGGGGTGTACCTGCTGTGGCTGCTCGGCTACAACTTCTCGGTCGCCGTATGGGTCGGCTTCATTGCCCTGTTCGGTACCGCTGTACAGACCGGCGTGGTCATGGTCATTTACCTCGAAGAGGCGGTCGAACGAAAGCGCCAGGCGCTGGGTGGCGCGCTGACGCGTGCGGCCCTTCGCGACGCCGTGGTCGAAGGCGCATTGCTGCGTCTGCGTCCCAAGGTGATGACCGTGTCGACTGTCATAGCTGGCCTGCTGCCTCTCATGTGGAGTACGAGCGTCGGAGCAGAAGTCATGAAGCCGTTGGCCACGCCGGTGCTGGGTGGCATGGTGTCCTCCCTGATTCACGTGTTGATCGTGACACCGGTGATCTTTTTCTGGCTGCGCGAGCGGCAGCTTGGAGTTCAGGAGGAGACCATGCCCGACCTGTCACAACCATCGAGATCCCGGCGCGTCATGGTCGTCGGATTCATTGCCGTTGTCGTCGCGGCGGCCTCGTTTATCGTCTGGCGGAGGGCCGATCAACGGCGAGGATCGGCTTCGGGTGCTCCCGATTCCACCATCGTGCAGACCATTCGCGCGGACGATCTCGAAATCGTCCTGCGTTCGCCAGACGCGGTGCTGCGACAGGGTCGCAACACCTTCACCATCGAATTCCGTCGCCCTGGAGCCGACGCCCTCGTCGATGTCGGTACCGTTCGCGCGAGCGCCAATATGCCGATGCCGGGGATGGTCATGTCGGGCGGCCTGCAGGTCACGCCCAGTGGCGTGCCGGGGCGCTATGAGGCCACGGCCGAGTTCGGTATGGCAGGCGCGTGGCAGATGGCGATCGAGTGGAACGGACCTGCCGGTCAAGGTTCGGTGAACTTTCAAGGGAGCGTGCAATGAACCGTTGGGTAGGCGCAGCTTCATTCGTGCTGTCAATGCTGCTGGCGTCCACGAGCGCGGCACAGACGACGGCCTCGTTCCTCGATGCCGTGAACGGCCTGTCTCTCGACGAGGCCATCGCGAGAGGGCTGGCGCAGGAACCATCGCTGCGAGCTGCACGGACGGCGATCGACGTTGCACGAGGAACTCGGCTACAGGCCGGGCTTCGGAAGAACCCGTCGCTCTCGGCAGAGTTCCGGGGCGAACCGTCAGGCACGGACAATCAGACGATGGTCAACGTGGAATGGCCACTCGACCTGTTTCGCCGAGAGGGACGAGAGGGCGTCGCCGATCGAGAGATCACGGCTACCGAGCTGGCGGTTGCGGATCGGCAGCGACTGCTGGCCGCGGATGTGCGCGCACGGTTTGGCGAGGCGCTCGCCGCCGTTCGTGATCTGGCGATTCTCGACGAGCTCGTCGACGCCTCCCGTCGTCAGCACGACCTCCTTCGTTCCCGCGTCGACGAGGGAGCCTCATCTCCCATCGAGCGTGACGTCGTCGACGTCGAGCTTCGGCGACTGAATGCGGATCGTTCGTTGCAACTCGGCCGCGTCGAGCGTGCCATGTTCGAGTTGAAGCGGATACTGGGCGCATCACCGGACGATACGGTGCGCCTTCGTGAGGCCCTGGAAGATGTTGTGGATCGGGAATCGGTGGCCGTATCCGTAGCCGCAGTCGCCGACCAGCGGCCGGATGTGCGCGAAGCCGCGGCTCGGGTGGCCGTCGCCGACGCGCGGATCGATCGGGCACAGCGAGAGGGCCGGTTCGACATGGCGGTGTTTGCCGGCTACACGCGCATGGATTCCGGCTTTCCGCAGTTTGGCCTGTCGCCCACTGGGGTGCCCGAACGTGTCCAGGGGTTGTTCCACTACGTGACGGCGGGTGCGACGGTGACCTTGCCGATGTTCGACCGCAACCAGGGTGAGGTTGCTGCTGCACGCGCCGAGCGTTTGAATGCGCTGGCGCTTCAGGAGGCAGCAGAGCTGACGGCGAAGACCGAGATCGCAACCGCCCGGTCGCTGAACCAACGAGCACACGAGGCGGTGCGACTGTACGCCGGAGATGCGCGGACTCTCGCTCGCCAGAATCTGTCGGTCGTTCGACAGAGTTACGAGCTGGGCCGCGCAACCATCTTCGAGGTGCTGGCCGAGCAGAAGCGATACCTCGACCTGGAACGCGCGTATACCGAAACCCTGCGCGCGGCGTACGAGGCCCGAACGGCTCTCAATCGTGCGCTTGGAGAGATGCGATGACTGAAGAACGCCGACTACACGTGACCCCGATGGTGGCGGTGATGGCAGTGTTGTCACTGTTATTGATTGGAGGCGGTGGCACGTACCTGCTGATGCGCGAGGGCAGTGCTCCCGAAGTGACGCCCACCAGCGCGCCGGGTGCCACGTCTGATGCCGTCATCGGGCGCGCAGCGTCAACATCCCCTGACGTTGTGGTGACGCTGACGAAGGCCGCGGCAGATCGTGCGGGCATTCACCTGACACCGATATCGATGCCGGTCGGGACCGAGACCCTTCGGGTGCCCGGCATCGTCGAGCCGAATGCATATCAACAGGTGACGGTTACGCCTCTCGTAAGTGGCCGCATCGTCATGGTGTCAGCTCAACTCGGCGATCGGGTGCGTAAGGGCCAGCCACTCGCGGAGGTGTACAGTCCCGAGCTCGCAGAGGCGCGGACGAAGTACATCGCCGCACGCGCGATGTTGGACGCGCACGACCGCGAGTTGCAGCGAACCGAGAAGCTCGTCGAGATCGGGGCCGCCAGTCGCCAGGAGCTGGAGCGCATTCATGCCGAGCACGCGGCGCAAACGGCAGAAGTCGAGAGCGCTCGGTCGCGGCTCGAGCTCCTGGGCGCAGCGGGCGACGAAGGCTCCTCGAAGTCTCAGGCGGATGCGACGACGCGTGTGCCGGCGCCTATCGACGGTGTGATCACCGAGCGACTGGCGAACGTCGGCTTGAACGTGGACCCGACGTCCAGGCTCTTCACCGTCGTCGATCTGTCGAATGTGTGGATCATTGCGGATGTCTACGAGCGAGACCTGGCGCGCGTGCGCGAGGGCGTTCGGGCCACCGTCACCACGACGGCCTCTCCCGGCCAGCTGCTTGCGGGGCGGGTCAGTTTCATCGATCCGCAGCTCAACCCAACGACACGCACGGCGAGGATTCGTGTCGAAGTGGCCAACCCGCGCGGCGACCTGCGCCTGGGCATGTACACCGAGGTCGCGATTGAGTCGGCGGCCACCGCGTCGGCGCTCGCCGTGCCCAGGGACGCCGTGCAAAGCGTCGGCGACAAGCAGGTGATCTACCTGTCTGTGCCGAACGATCCGGAGAAGTTTGTCGAACGAGAGGTTCGTCTCGGGCGCACGCTAGGTGATCACGTCGAGGTGCTTGCCGGGCTGTCAGCCGGCGATTCGGTCGTATCCGGGGGGAGCTTCTTCCTCCGTTCAGAGGCCGAACGCCTTGGCCTCCGAGGTTCTCACGCGGACGTCCAGGGCGCGAAGATCGTGGTTACGGAGAAAGGCTTCGAGCCAGACAAGGTGAGCGTACGTGCGGGGGCTACCGTCAGACTGACCTTCGTGCGAACGACGGACAAGACATGCGGAACAGAGGTGGTGTTCCCCTCGCTGAAGATTAAACGTGCGCTACCTCTGAACGAGCCTGTCGTGATCGAGTTCATGCCCGCGCAGACAGGTGAGGTCGCATTCGCGTGCGGCATGAACATGCTGAAAGGGGTCGTTGTCGTCCAATGACACGCGTATTCCTGGCTTTGCTAACGATCACTCTTGCGTTCGCCGCCTGCGGACGCACCGACAACACCGAGCCGGCGCCCGCTGCCTCACCGCAACCGGCGCAGGAAGCGCCGCCGCCATCACGGGCCATGGGTGGCGAAAAGTCGGTGATGACGTTCTTCGTGACCAGCAAGGGCCTCGGCAAGGGTGGCGATCTGGGCGGGCTTACGGGCGCCGACGCACATTGTGCGGCTCTTGCCAACGCGGAGGGCGCCGGCGATCACACCTGGCGGGCATACCTGAGCGCGTCGGCGATGGACGGTCAGCCTGCCGTCAATGCGCGTGACCGGATTGGCAAGGGCCCCTGGTACAACGCCGAGGGGTTGTTGGTCGCTGCGAACGTGGACGAACTCCACGACGACATGAACCGCATCAACAAGGAGATGGCGACGACAGAGAGGCTGGATCCCGTCAACGGCGTCGGCGACGACCCGAACATGCACGACATCCTGACCGGATCGCGCGAGGACGGGACGGCATTTCCAGCGAGCGAGAATCTGACGTGCGGGAACTGGACGTCCAGCACCGGCGGCCGCGCCCAGGTGGGCCATCACGATCGCAGGGGGCGGACCGCTGGAGTGAACTCGTGGAACTCGGTGCATCCGTCGAGCGGATGCGGGCAGACCGAGTTGCAGTCGACCGGCGGGGCAGGGCTTTTTTACTGCTTCGGCATCGATTGAGCCACGACTGCGGCGCCGACCGCGCGACCGTGCGCCCGCGCGTCGCCGTTGGCCGCAATCAACGCGAACCCGCGCGCTGCGAGCGCTGACGAGAAGCGTGCCACCGTCTCGCTGTCGCCCGTGTCGATCACGGCGCCAACCTTGCCGGCCAGCTTGCTTGCGGACGCCAGCTTGTCGAGTAGCGTGATGAACGACTGCCAGACATCGGATGCCGGTGTCATGCCCGCAGTTGGCACGATCATCAGGGCCGCCGCACCCGCGATGTCCGCTTCCGTCGGTGGCACGTACTCCTTCTTCATCCGGCGCAACGTGTCAGCGCAGTCTGTCGCGACCGGGCCATCATCGACGAGCCGGCGCAGGCGTGGGAGTGCACGCGCGTTCACGGCGCCGACGGCAGCGGCATGTGCGATCGTTTCGGTGCTGCCACACCGCGACGAAAAGGCGACGACGACACCGGGTTGGGCCATGCGCGCGCTCAGGGAAGATCGAAAAGCAGGGCCTCGCCCTGCCCGGAGACGACAACCGAGCGCTCGTCGCTGATGGCGGCGCCGTCGCCCTGTTGCAGCGGTGTGCCGTTGACGTCGATGGCGCCGCGAACGACTTGAATCCATGCGTGTCGCCCTTCGGGCAAGGCATGGGTCACGCGATCGTTGGCCTCGACTTCAGTCACATACACGCGCGCGTCCTGGTTGATGACCGCCGTCCGCGCCGGATCGGTCGTCTCCGGCGCGGCCAGCAGGTGCAGGCGCCCGCGCTTGTCCTCTGGAGCGAACCCGATCTGCTGGTACGAAGGCGTGAGATCCTCGGCTCGCGCCTCGATCCAGATCTGGAGCGAGTGCGACGACTCGGTGTCGGAGGCGTTGAATTCGCTGTGCACGATGCCGTCGCCGGCAGCCATGACCTGGACCTCGTTGCGTCCGAGGATGTGCGGCCCGGTGAGGCTGTCGCGGTGCGCCAGGCGGCCGTCGACCATGTAGGTCAGGATCTCCATGTCGCGATGGCTGTGCGGTCCGAACCCCTTGCCGGGCGCAATGCGATCCTCGTTGAGCACGCGCAGGACGCGGAATCCCATGAAGTTCGGATCGTAGTAACCCCCGAACGAGAACGTGGCGTGGGAGTTCAGCCACCCGAGGTCGGCTTTGCCGCGGTCCTCGCTCTTGCGAATCGTGATCATGAGGTGATCTCAGTCGTACAGCGAGAAAAAAGCAAGTTGAGTCAGCCGCGGACCTCACTCTTCCCGCAGGGCAACGACGGGATTGACTGTGGCCGCTCGACGCGCCGGAACTGCGATCGCGGTCATTGCGGTGAGCACGAGAAGGCCGGTCACGGACGCGTACACAACCAGCCGATTGGTCCATGGCGCTCGAAGAGCGTCAAGAGGACGAATGCCAGCGCAAGTCCAAGGCCTCCCGACAGCCCGGCGATCACGAGGCTTTCGGTCATCAACTGACCGACGACGCGCACGCGGCTGGCGCCGAGAGCCGCTCGGACGCTCAGCTCTTTTCTTCTTGCCGAGGCGCGAGCACGTCGATCCACCACTGGTGAACAATCACGGCGTCAACGGATCGATGACTCGGTTGACGGCGTCGACCAGCTGACGCCAGTTGGAGATC
>JAICEG010000269.1 GCA_025924295.1 Vicinamibacteria bacterium | reverse complement strand
GTAGGGCGGGTCTTTTTCTATAGACCCGACGATCCTTCATTCATTCCTGAACGCATCGACCGGATCGACTCGTACCGCACGTATTGCGGGTGCAGCATCCGCGGCGACGGCTGTGATCGCCAGCACAGCGACGACTGATGCGAACGTCATCGGATCGAGAGGTCGCACGCCAACGAGGAACATCGAGATCACTTGCCCAAGGCCGGCAGCCGCAACGAGCCCGACGACTGTACCGAGTGCGATCACTCGGGCCGCACTGCCGAGAACGAGCCGCAAGACATTTGCCGCAGTTGCCCCGAGGGCGATGCGAACGCCGAACTCGCGCATGCGCTGCTCGACTGAATACGTGAGCACGCCAAAGATCCCCACCAGCGCGAGTGTCAGAGCGAGCCCGGCGAACGTCGTCACAATCGCGGCGCGGAATCGATGCGGTGCCGTCGTCTGGCTCGCCAGATCGTTCAACGTCCTCTCCCGTCGCACCGGCACGTTCCGGTCGATGCGCGCCACGACGTCACGGATGGGAGCGAGCAGCGCCTGAACGGGTCCGTCAGACGAATGAACAACGAGAAACGTGTCGGTCCACGGATACTGTGCGAGCGGCACGTAGACTTGCCGTGCATCATCGCGATCGCCCATCCGCCCTTTGACCTGGCGCGCAACGCCAACGATCTCCCACACGGCTGGTACGTCAAACCCTGGGAAGAGGGGCTCGATGCCGAGTCGGATGCCGATCGGATCCCTGCCGGCCAGGTGATGACGCACGAACGCTTCATTGACGATGATGACCGGCGTGCTCTCGCGCGTATCACGATCCGTAAATGAGCGTCCGGTGACGATCGGGAGATCGAGCGTCGTGAAGTACCCCGGCGTCGCCGCCTGGAAATCAGCGAACGGACGGCTGTCCCGTGCCACCGGTGGATCGCCGATGATCTCGAAACGCTGCGGCGGGAGCTCGCTGCTACCGTAAGGCAACGCGGTTGTCCACCCGATCCTCGTCACGCCGGGAATCGCGGCGACCTGACGCGACGTGTCGTCGTAGAACTGCAGGAACGACTCGAACGTCGGATAGCGAGTACCCTCGTTGGGCGCCGGCAGGCTGAAATCGAGCGTCAGCACGCTATCGCCGTGCGCGCGGTACCCTGGGTCGTGATCTCCCAGGACGAGCAACGTCCGCAGCAGCAGTCCTGCGCCGCACAGCAGCAGAACAGCCGCGGCGACTTCGCCGGCAACCACGAAGCTCCGGAACCGTCCTCCCCTTCGCGTGCTCGATCGGCTCTCGGACGCGATCGTCTGCACCAGCGAGCTTCTCGTGGCTTGCCACGCGGGCACCACACCGAACAGCACTCCCGCAACCACGCTGGCTGCGACGCAGAACGCCATGACTCGGCCGTCAAAGGTGAGACTCACGGCTGCTGGCAGCAGTCCCGCGGGGATCACTGCGATGGCCAGCTTCAGAATGGCTGCACCAAGAGCAAGACCGACCAGACCACCCACCGTGGCGAGGACAAGGCTCTCCGTCAGCAGCTGCGCGAGGATGCGGGACTTTCCTGCGCCGAGTGCCGATCGCACGGCGAGTTCACGCGACCTGACGCTGCCGCGTGCCAGGAGCAGATTGGCGACGTTGGCGCAGCACAGGAGCAGCACGAAGCCGACGACCCCGAAGAGGAAGAGCGAGGTCAGCTGCAGGTCGGGGCCCATGATCGCCGCACGCAGCGGCTCGACGTTGACACTGAAGCCCTTGTGAGTCGCAGGATAGTCGCGCGCGAGCCGCTCGCCGTACACGGCGAGTTCCGCTTGGGCCGCCTCCAGCGTCACATCCGGCTTCAGACGCCCGACGACTTGAAGGGAGCGCGCCCCGCGAGCGGCAGGAACAGCCCGCAATGAATCCGGAAGACTCGTCAACAGCGACCAGACGCGCGCCGGCCGCTGTAGTTGCACATCGTCCGGCACGATGCCAATGACGGTGAATGGCTGGCCGTTCAGCCGGACATCTCGACCGATGAGCGACGGATCCGCGCCGAATCGCGTGCGCCAGAGCCCCTCGCTGATCACTATGACTGTCGTGACTGGTCCTTCGTCGTCCGGCCGGAATGTCCGGCCTGCGATCGGCTGAACGCCGAGCGCGTCGAAGAGACGCGCGGTCACGAACTGTCGATCCACGCTCAGCAACGAGCCGTCCGGGGCTTCGAGCAACGGACCGCCGCCGATGCCCATGTTGACCCCGCCGAGGCTCTCGAAGCTCCGATTCTGTTCGGCGAGCTCGAGAAGTGTGACTGGCGACATCGGCACGCGCGGAAAGGCTGGACCACGCTCCCACACCATGACGAGACGATCGGCATCGGGGTATGGAAGGGGGCGCAACAACGTGGCGTCGGCCAGCGCGAACATGGCGCTGTTGGCGCCGATCCCGAGCGCCAGCGTGATCGCGGCGACGAGCGTGAACGCCGGCGATGATTTCAGTTGCCGCAGTGCGAACCTGACGTCCTGCCGGCGTTCATCGAACCATTGCGCGAATCGCATCTCACGATCTCTCTTTCTGCCGAGGTCCACACACGTGCGTTTGAGTCTCCCCACGTCACCGAGGCGGGCCAGCACCATCTCCCGTGCAATCCGCGGATCCATTCCCTTGTCGACCAGCTCGCGCGTCCGCATTTCGATGTGGAAGGCGAGTTCTTCGTCCACCTCTTGATCGAGCGGCACACGCCACAACCATGAACGTAGTGAACGCTTCATTGCGCCAGCAGGATCTTCGAAACCCCGGCAGCAAACTGGCGCCAGGCGGCGGTTTCGGCCGAGAGCTGGGCGCGTCCTTCACGCGTCAGCCGATAGAGCTTGGCCCGCCGGCCCAGCTCGGACTCCCCCCATTCGGCTTCGAGCCATCCCCTGCGCTCCATGCGGTAGAGCGCCGGATACAAGGACCCTTCCTCGACGATGACGGACTCGTCGGAGGCGTCCTCGATGAATTTCGCAATCGCATAGCCGTGCCGTGGACCCGCGGTCAGGGTCTTCAGGATCAGGGCGTCCAGCGTTCCGTGGAGCAGCGCGTTCGGTGTCTTGAAAGGCATGAGCCTCCGTCAGGGCTATTACCCAGACTCTCTTGGTAACAGCCTCTTTGACGGAGGCGGGGGCAGGAAGGTTTACCGGGTCCGGCTAAAGCCGGACACTACGTTTCTTCAGACTACTTGCGAGCCTGCACGTAGGTCTTGCTGAACCCGTTCCTGGCGTTGGTCACTGTGAAAGACCCGTCTTCCTTCGCGGCGACCTTGATCCAGTAGGCAGGGCCGTTATGTGCCGGCGGCGGAGTCGCTCCGGGCCCCGGCGCGGGTGCGGCAACGGCAGCAATTGGCATCGCTGCGGGTTGTTCGTCGACCCCGTTGGCAATGAACAGCCCAGGCACCGTGTACTCCTGGCCGCTCAGCAACGAGAAGTGAATCTGCCAGAGATCCTCCAGCCCCGGCGATGAGAACAGCACGTTCATCGCGTCGGGCTGCCCACCCTTTCGCGTCCCGTTGTTCATGATCCCCACGCGCGGGGCGATGGCATGCACCAGCACAGGGGCATTCGACACCGGCTGGCCGTGATGCGTCACGATGAAAAGGTCGACGGTCCCGAGCCGGTTGTTCGGACACACGAGGTCGTATTCCTTGTTCCAGGTCAGGTCGCCCAGGTGGACGGTCTTGAAGCGGCCGAACGTGAAATGGGTGCCCACTGACTGAGCGTTCTCGGAAGGGTCGGCATCCTTGGGCTTGTGCGTGGCACAGTAAGGATTCGCCTGGCCAGCTCCTGGCAATGCACTGGTAATCCCCTGCCCGGCGGAGGCCACGACCCGAATGTCGAGTCCCTTCATGGCGATGCGGTCACCCGGCTTGACTACCGTGTGCTTGGACTTCGCATAGAGCGCGGGATAGACCTTCTCCAGGAACGCATCCGTGGCCGGGTTCGGCTGCACGTTGGGACCGTGGTCGATGAATTCGCCGATAGGAATCCGCCCGGCGAGATTCTCCATCGCACCAAAGTGATCACCGTGGTAGTGCGTCGTGATCAACCGATCGATCCGGCTCAGCCCGGCATCCTTGATCGCAGCCATGATGCGGTCGCCGTCACGGGCAGCTGCCGCCCCGCCGTTGCCGGTATCGATCAGCAGCGATTCCCCTGAGGGCGCGACATACAACGTCGCATTCCCGCCTTCGACGTCGACGACGTAGATATCCAATGTCGCCCGGGTCTGGGCCGACAGCACGACGGCACCCAGCGAAGCGATGAGAACGGCAATCAATCGACGCATGGCGACCCTCCCTGAAGAGCGCCCTAGGCTAGCTGACGAGCAGGCATCCCGGCAACTTGCCGGCCTTCCCCGGCCTGCGATACATTCCTTTCGGCCCGAAGAGGAGAGCAGTATGGCTAAGCCGGGACGAAACGAGCCGTGCCCATGCGGCAGCGGCAAGAAGTTTAAGAACTGCCACGAATCGAAAACGGCGAACGCCAGGACCTCCCAGATTCTGATGGTGGTAGTGGGCGCGGCGATGCTCGCGGCCATCGCCGCCGGCGTGGCCTCCTTTACCGGCGAGCAGAGCCGTAGCGGAACGCGGGTCTGGAGCGCCGAGCATGGGCACTACCATGATGCCAACGGTGTCCAGGTTCCCTAGGGTGTGAACCTGGCCTTCCGGAAGACGTAGTACCAGACCAACAAACCAATTCGATCCCGGGTCCGTCCAAGTCGGCGAGATCAGCGCTTCGAAGGGGGAGGTCTGTCCGATGTCGTCGTTGTTGAGGGATCTGCGACATGCCACGCGAACGCTGCGCCAGTCACCAGGATTCACGATCGTCGCTGTCCTGACTCTGGCCGTCGGCATCGGCGCCAACACCGCAATCTTCAGCTTCCTCGATGCCCTACTCCTGAAGCCGCTCCCCTACGAGGGAGCCGATCGCATCGTCCGCGTGATGGAAAAGCCGCCGCGGTTCGATCGCAACGTCATCTCGACGCTGAACTTCCTCGACTGGCAAAAAGACAACACGGTTTTCGACTTTCTGTCCGCTCAGACCGGTGATGCCGTCACGCTGACCGGCGGCACCGAGCCGGTACAGTTGCGCGCCGGCCGCGTGTCAGCCGACTACTTCAAGGTGTTCCAGATTCAACCTGCATTCGGGCGGACATTTCTCGCGGGCGAGGATCAACTGGGCAAGCACCAGGTCGCGGTCATCAGCTACGCGTTCTGGGCAAGTCAGTTCGGCTCCGACCCATCGATCGTCAACCGGACGGTCCTCCTCAACAACGAGCCACACACCATCGTTGGCGTGTTGCCGCGTGGTAGCGCGTTCGATCGCGCCGTGCCCCAGGTCTGGCGGCCGCTGGCATTCGAACCCACCAACATGACGCGTGACTTCCACTGGCTGGTCTCGTTCGCCCGCCTCAAGGACGGCGTCACCCTGGAACAGGCGCGAGCCGAGATGGATGCGATCGGCAAGCGGATCGAACGCGATTTCCCTGACTCGAACAAGGGCTGGGGCGTGGTCGTCGAGCGCTACGGCGATATCCTCGTCGGCCCTGAAAACCGAACCATCGTCCTGCTCATGATCTCAGCCACAGGATTCGTCCTCCTGATCGGCTGCGCCAACCTGGCCAATCTCGCGCTGGCGCGCGGCGTCTCGCGCGAGCGCGAAGTCATCGTGCGGGCATCGCTCGGTGCCGGCCGCTGGGACCTCATTCGACAGTTCCTGACCGAGAACGTGCTCCTCTCGGTGTGTGGCGGCCTGCTCGGTCTCGTGATCGGATACGCGTTGATGAATGCGATTCAGCTGATGCTGCCGCCATTCGCGTTCGCCCGCGAAGTCGAAGTCACGATGGATGCGCGTGTCCTGCTGTTTGCCGCGGTCGTCTCGATCTTGACTGGTCTCCTCTTCGGCATGGCGCCGGCACTGCAGGCGACGAAGCCGGATCTCGCGGCGTCGATGAAGGAGGAAGGACGCGGGTCGAGCGGCAGTGTCGGCCGCAGACGGCTGCGTGATTCATTGATCGTCGCGGAAGTCGCGCTCGCGTTCGTGCTGCTCGTCGTCTCCGGGCTGATGATGCGCAGCTTCATGGGTCTGCTCAACGTCGACGCCGGATTCGACTCCACCAACCTGCTGACGATGCGCCTGCCAGCAGACGTGAAGCAGTATCCCGACCCCGAACAGTTGAATCGCTACCTGCGCGAGGTCAAGGCAGCCGTCGAAGCTGTGCCAGGAGTGCGAGAGACGGCCTACAGCTGCGCGCCGCCGATGCAAGGGACCTGCTACGGCATGCCGATGCAGGTCGCCGACCGCCCGAGAGTCGATGTCGCCAACCGTGACGGCGGATTCTACAAGGTCGTCAGCCCGTCGTACTTTTCCACGCTGGGAATCAAGCCTCTGAAGGGTCGGCTGCTCTCCGATCGCGACACCAGCAACTCGCCGCCGGCGCTGGTGATGAACGAGCGGCTTGCAAAGCGCTTCTTCCCGAATGAAGACCCGGTCGGCAAGCACATCCTGATTCAGCAAATCATTCCCGGCCAGACCGGACTCGGCCCCGATATCTCCTGGGAAGTTGTCGGCGTCCTCGGCGACGAGAAGATCGGAGGGCCGACCGACGTCCAGTCTGCCGGCGTCTACGTGTCCAACGAACAGAGCCCGGTGTATGGCCTGGTGATGACCGTGCGCGGCAGCGTGAATCCCATGACGTTGCAGGCGCCGATCACCGCGGCGATTCGCGGCGTCAACAAGGATCAGGCGATCAGCGACATTCGCACGGTCGAACAAATTCGCGATCAGTCGATGGGCGGCCGTCGTCTGGTCGCCGTCCTGCTTGGCACCTTTGGAACCGTGGCGCTCGTGCTTGCCGGTCTCGGCATTTACGGTGTCATCTCGTACAACGTGGCCCAGAGGACGCGAGAGATCGGCATCCGTGCGGCGTTGGGAGCAACCCAGCGAAGCCTCCTGCGCCTGATCCTGGATCGCGGAATACGGCTGACGCTCATCGGGCTCGCGATTGGTGCTGCCGGAGCGATCGCGCTGACACGGCTGCTGGCGAGCCTGCTCTTCGGCGTGGGTGCTCGCGATCCGGTGACGATGGTATCGGTTGGAGTGATCCTCGCTGCTGTCGCCGTCATAGCCTCGTACGTGCCGGCGCGGCGGGCCATGAGAGTGGATCCAGTCGTGGCGCTGCGCTACGAGTAACCGAGCCCCTCGCCTCCCACACACCGCCGACCGTCACGCGTGTACCCGTGTACCTCAACTCCCTCCCAGTCCACCGCAAAGCCACTCGTTCGTGTCGCCCCTCGCCGGTGAGGGAATGTGCCCACCCGGGTCGTTTCTATCGGTGTGTCG
>JAICEG010000268.1 GCA_025924295.1 Vicinamibacteria bacterium | reverse complement strand
TTTCGCGCCGGCTGGCGCTGGGCGCCGCCACGGCTCGACAACTCGAGGACGCGTTCCAGGCCGGCCTTCCGGTCGAAGGCAAGGTCGAACGCGTGGTCAAAGGCGGATACGAAGTCCGTATCGGGCGACAGCGCGCCTTCTGCCCTGTCTCTCAGATCGACATCGTTCGCAACACCGAACCCGCCCAGCACGAAGGCCGCCTCTACAAGTTCCGCATCGTCGAATACAAAGAGGGCGGCCGTAACCTCGTGGTCTCGCGACGGGCGCTGCTCGAAGAGGAACAGCGCGCCAGCGCCGAAGATATTCGGAAGACGATCGTCGAAGGAGCGGTCCTGAACGGGCGTGTGGCGTCGGTGCGTGAGTTCGGCGCGTTCGTCGAGCTCGGCGGCGGCATTCAGGGACTGCTGCACGTATCGGAAATGGGCTGGGCGCGTGTGACGGACCCGTCGCAAGTGGTCAAGCCGGGCGATGAGATCAGGGTCGTCGTTTTACGCGTCGACGGGGACAAGCAGAAGATCTCACTCGGCCTGAGACAGCTCATGGCCGATCCCTGGGCGACAGTCGGCGACACCTACAAGGCCGGCGAGGTGCGCAGCGGCCGCGTGACGCGCGTGGCTGACTTTGGCGCATTCGTCGAACTGGAACCGGGTGTCGAAGGCTTGATCCCGCTGAGCGAATCCGGCGTGGCCCGCGGCGGCGACGTGAAGAAGGCGTTTCCAGCCGGGACCCAGGTCGAGGTGGTGGTCAGCGAGGTGGACGCTGCGGCGCGCCGCATTCGTCTCAGCATCACCGGGATCCAGAAGATGCGCGAGGCCGACGAAGTGCGCGAATACACCGAACGCACCGACGTCGCGCCCTCCGAGGGGTTCGGATCGCTCGCCGATAAGCTGCGCGGCGCGCTCGGCCCACGTCAGAAGTGATCGCGCCCGCCCGTCAGCAGGTATAGCGTGATGCCAGTGGCATCCTCTTCGGCGTACGACGCCATCGTCGTCGGCGTGGGCGGCATGGGAAGCGCCGCGCTCTACCACCTGATGCGGCGCGGTGCCAGACGTGTGCTCGGCGTCGAGCGATTCACGATCCCGAACGACCAGGGCTCATCGCACGGACAGTCTCGCATCATCCGGCTCGCGTACTGGGAACATCCAGGCTACGTGCCGCTGCTCAGGCGTGCCTATGAACTGTGGCACGACCTCGAGGCTCAGGCTGGCGAGACACTCCTCGTCACGACCGGAAATGTCGACGCCGGCCAGGCAGATTCGCCGGCTGTAGCCGGCGTACTCCGCGCGTGCCAGATGTTCGACCTGCCACACGATCGGTACGATGGTGAATCGCTGCGAGCGCGATTCCCCGGCTGTCGGTTGCCGGCTGATTTCGTGGCCGTGTACCAACCGCAGGGCGGCTTTCTCCTCCCCGAGCGCTGCATCACCGCGCACGTCGCCGCCGCGCAGCGCGCGGGAGCAGAAGTGAAAGTTGATGAATTCGTGCTCGACTGGCGGGAACGTGAAGATGTCATCGATGTCCACACCAATCGTGGAACGTATACGTGCCGTCAGCTTGTCGTCACGGCCGGAGCATGGACGGGCAAGTTGCTCATCGACCTGCAACCGATGCTTTCACCCGAACGCCAGGTGCTGCTCTGGACTCAACCGCGGCGGCCCGAGTACTTTCAGCCCGCGACTTTCCCCGTGGTCTACATGCAAGCTGCGGAAGGCAGTTTCTATGCCCTGCCATCGCATGACGGCGTTGGTTTCAAGTTCGGCAAGTACCATCACCTCGGCCAGCGGGTCGACCCAGACACGATGGATCGCGAGTGTCACGAGGAGGACGAGCGCGTTCTGCGCGCCGGCCTTCGTCGCTACTTCCCCGACGCGGACGGTCCGAGACTGGCGATGAAGACGTGCATCTTCACCAACACGCGCGATGAGCACTTCATCATCACGCGCCCTGCCGGTTCGCGCGTGAGCGTCGCCGCAGGCTTTTCCGGTCACGGCTTCAAGTTCTGTAGTGTCGTTGGCGAGATCCTGGCCGAACTCGCGTTGGACGGAGAAACGCGCCACGACATTTCTCTCTTCACGCCTGGCCGGCTGACGGCCCCAGGCACCTGACGTAGAAGGAATGGATCGATGTCGATCAGGGTTGGATTCGTCGGGCTGGGGACGATGGGCGCGCCAATGGTGCGGAACCTGTTGCAGGGCGGGTACGCAGTCACCGTATGGGCACGACGCCCTGAGGCGATGACGCCGCTTCTGTCAGCAGGTGCGACAGCCGGTGAGTCTGCCACACAGGTCGCCGCGGCCACTGACATCGTCTTCACGATGGTCACCGACACGCGGGCCGTGGAGGAAGTGGTCCTTGGCGAGCATGGCATTGCTCGCGGGGCACGACCCGGGTCCCTGGTGATCGATCACAGCACGATCGACCCTGATGGCGCTCGAGGGATTGCGAGCCGGCTGCAGGCACAGGGAGTGGAGATGCTCGATGCCCCGGTATCGGGCGGCGGCGCCGCGGCGGAGGCTGGAACGTTAGCCATCATGGCTGGCGGATCGACGTCCGCGTTCGAGCGCGCGCATCCGCTCCTCTCGTGCTACGCGAAGAACATCGTTCACATCGGTCCCAGTGGCGCCGGCCAGGTGGCGAAGGCGTGCAACCAGATCTGCACGATCGTGAATCAGCTGGGCGCGGCAGAAGCGATGCTGCTCGCGGAACGAGCGGGCGTCGATCCACGCAAGGTGAAGGAAGCCCTGATGGGCGGCTTTGCCGCCAGCCGCATGCTGGATCTTCAAGCGCCGAAGATGATCGCGCGCGATTTCGATGGCAAGGTCGAATCGCGACTGCACCACAAGGACATTCACATCGTGCTGGAGCTGGCGCGGACGTTCGGCGTCGAGCTGCCGGCAAGCGCAGCGGCGGCCGGCGTTCTCGACCGGCTCCAGGAGCGCGGCGGGGCACGCCAGGATTCTGCCGCGATCTTCAACGTGCTGAATACCCGCGCCTCTTCCTGACGAGCAACGTGTACGTCGCGCGGTGTTAGCATCCTCGCCATGGGCACGACTCCTCGACGCACGTTCCTGAAGCTCACGGGCATCGGCGGTGCAGGCATCCTGGCGAACATGGCAGGCCGCCGGGAAGTGCGAGCGCAGGAGCCAGCAACAGTGTCGACCGCGCAGACACCGGTCCTGACTGTAGGCTACGAGGACACGGGCAACCCGCAGGGCTTCCCGGTCATCATGCTGCACGGATTTCCCGACGATGTGCGTGCGTTCGATGAGGTGATACCGCCGCTGGTAAAGGCAGGATACCGGGCACTCGTGCCCTACCTTCGCGGTTACGGCCCCACGAAGTTCCGGGATGCCGCCGCGCCGCGCATGGCCGAGCAAGCGGCAATCGGACAGGACGTCATCGACTTCGCCGATGCGCTCAAACTGCCGCGCTTTGCGCTGACTGGCTACGACTGGGGCGGACGCGCGGCGGCGATCGCCGCGGCGCTGCACCCCGATCGCGTGCGGGCCACGGTCCTCGTCGGCGGCTACACGGTGCAGAACACCATCGCGCCGCAGCCACCGGCCGCGCCTGCCGCAGAGCATCGCATCTGGTATCAGTACTACTTCAACACCGAGCGCGGGCGGGCCGGCCTCGCGGCCAATCGTCATGCGATCTGCAAATACCTGTGGCAGCAGTGGTCACCCAGCTGGCGCTTCACAGACGACACCTACAACCGTACGGCTCCCTCGTTCGACAACCCGGACTTCGTGGACATCGTGATTCATTCGTACCGCCATCGCATTGGCAACGCACCGGGCGAAGAGCGGTTCAAGGAAGTCGAAGCGCGGCTTGCAACGCGACCCCGGGTCCAGGCGCCGTCGATCACGTTGTATGGCGCTGAAGATGGCATCGCGCGCCCACCGGTTGAGTCTCCTCCTGCCGAGCGAGCCGTGTTCGAACGCCTGATCGCTCGCCGGGTGATACCGGGCGTGGGACACTTCATGCCGCGCGAGCGTCCCGAGGCCGTGTCATCGGCGCTGCTGGAACTGCTGGCGTCATCCGCGTAAACCGTGCACATCCCATCGCGCATTCTCGAGATAGAGCTGCCGCCGTTCGATCCGCTCAATGTGCGAGCGGCGCATCTGCGGGCAGCTGGTCACGAGGTCATTTCACTCGGACAAGCACTGCCCTTCTATCCGCCGCCAGCATCCGCAGTGCGCGCGGCGCAAGCTGCGCTCGAACGACCCGGCGTACACGGATACACCACCGACCCGGGGCGCCCGGAACTGCGTCGTCTGCTTGCGGAGCGCCTCCGTCAGCACATCGGGGTCGAGTGCGAGGCCGACGATGTGATGATCACCGCCGGTGCCAATCATGCGTTCACGACCGCGTTGACGACGCTCATCAGCGCAGGCGACGAGGTCGTACTCCCCGCTCCGTACTTCACGAACCATCAGATGGCCGTCCAGGCGGCAGGCGCGGTGGCCATCGAAGCGCCGGTCGCGGACCGCGACACCTACAGCGTCACATGGAACGACATCGCTCCGGCCCTGACCGATCGCACGCGGGCCGTGGTGTTGTGCAACCCGAGCAACCCAACCGGTGCGCCGGTGAACGCTGAAGCCGGCACGCGGATCGTTTCGGAGCTCGCCGCGCGCGGCATTCTGGTCATCAGCGACGAGACGTACCTGCACTTCGTCTACGACGGCCATCACTGGAGCGCCGCGTCGGTTGCCGGCTGGCGGCGGAATGTCGTCGTGATTGGCACGTTCTCGAAGTCGTTCGCGATGATGGGCTGGCGCGTCGGCTACCTGCTTGCCGACGCACCTGTGTGCACGCAGGCCATCAAGGTCCAGGACGCGATGATCATCTGCGCGCCGACGATCTCGCAGATCGCCGCCGAAGCCGCCGTTCGCGACGACTGGAACTACCCACTGACCTTCCACGCCGAGCTCCTTGACCGCCGCGCGCGTTTGTCAGACGGCCTCGGCAGGATCGCGGGCGTATCGTGGATGCCGACGTCTGCTGGATTCTTCGCTTTCGTTCGCGTGGACGGCTGCACCGACTCGAACCAACTCGCCCTCGATCTTCTCGAAGAGGCGCACATCGTCGCCATCCCCGGCGCTTCGTTCGGTCGAAGCGGCGAGGGCTGCCTGCGTCTTTCGTATGGCTCGGTCAGCGGTGACGGGCTCGTGAAGGCGATAGAGCGATTGACGCGGTTCCTGGGTTAGGACATGCACATGAAGCCAACGCCATTCTTTCTGCTCGCTCTCATCGTCGGCTGCAGTCAACAGTCGCCGTCGCAGCAAGCTTCGGCGAGCCCCGCTGACACGCCGGGGTTCGCGGTCATCAGACTCGATCCGGCGCTGGACGCAATCGTCCCGGCGGATGCATCACTCGATGTCATCGGTGACCGCTTCGGGCTGACCGAAGGGCCGGTGTGGGTGCAGGAGGGCGCAAACGGGTATCTGTTGTTCAGCGACCTGATCGCCAATGTGATCTACAAGTGGACGCCAGACGGGCAACTCTCCGCGTTCCTCGAGAACATCTACGACGGCCCGGACATTCTGAACGTGGGACAGCAGACGCGACGAGGGCGGATGAACGTCATCATCATCGGATCCAACGGGCTCACGCTCGATCGCGAGGGACGCCTGATCGCCGCATCACCTGCGAGCCGGGCCGTCTTCCGCCTCGAGAAGAACGGCACGCGCACGGTCGTGGCTGACCGCTTCGAGGGCAAGCGATTCAACGGCCCCAACGATGTCGTCGTGAAATCGAATGGATCGATGTACTTCACGGACGGGAACTCGGGTTTGCGCGGTGGAGTGAACAGCCCATTGCGCGAGATCCCGTTCAACGGCTTTTACCTCGTGAGAAACGGCCAGGTGACGCTCGTCGGCAGCAACAAGGACTTCAAGGAAGGGTTCCCCAACGGCATCGCCTTGTCACCTGACGAGAAGCACCTGTACGTCACCATCGGCCGGAAGATCATGCGCTACGACGTGCAGGCCGACGATACGGTCGCCAATGGCATCGAGTTCCTGGATGTCGAGGGCAACGACGGGCTGAAAGTCGACGCACAGGGCAACGTGTTCTCGACAACCGGTGCCGGACCCGGCGAGGTGCGTATTACCTCATCAGCGGGCAAGCGTCTGGGCACGCTGAAACTGCCGCAACCGGCTGGCGAACCACGGGACCAGATCTGCGCAACCAACGTGGGATTCGGCGATGCAGACGGCAGGAGCCTCTACATCACAGCCTGCACGCACGTCTACCGCGTCCGCCTCAACTCTCCCGGCGGGAAACCGAACGGCTGAGCCTCACCGGGAATTCATTGCGCTCTGCCGCGGCCGATCCCCTATAATCCGCTTCATCGCCTCAGTGCACGGGGCGACCGAACGAAGGAGTCTTAAATGGCCTGGACCAAGCCTGAATTCACGGTTGTGGCCGTGACGTTGGAAGTTACCGCGTACGCCGGCAAGAAGTAGGTTGACCTATGGCGGGGCTCACCTGAGCCCCGTCTTCACCCTGGCGTGCACATTCGTCTACTCGGTACCGCCGCTGGCGGCGGGTTTCCGCAGTGGAACTGCTGGTGCCCCGGTTGCCGGCTTGCACGCCACAATCCAGACGCAGCCGTTCCACGCACACAGTCCTCTGCAGCCGTCAGTCGCGACGGCGATCACTGGTTCCTCCTGAACGCGTCTCCTGACGTACGCGAGCAGCTTCGCTGCCTGCCATCGCGTCCGATCGAGGACACGACCGTGCGGCGGGTGGCGATCGAGGGCGTGATTTTGACCGACGCCGAACTGGATCACACGATGGGCATCCTCTTACTGCGCGAAGCGGGACATCTTCCACTCGTCGCAACGAGAGCTGTCACCGGCATCCTCGAGCGCGATTCGCGCATACTGGACACGACGCGAGCGTTCAGCAATGTTCCCGTCACGGAGCTTCCTCTGCTCTCGCCTGTTCAGCTTCTTCATCGAGACGAATCACCGAGCGGCCTGTCAGTCGAAGCGTTCTCCGTGCCGGCCGGCGTCCCGCGCTTCGCCTCACGCGAAGAAGAAGGTCACACCGTCGGGCTTCTCGTCAGAGACGATGAGCGCGGCACGGCGTGCGCGTTCGTGCCGGGGTGCGGCGACCTCGACGCGACCCTGCTCGAGCGATTTGCGGGCGTTGGCGCACTGCTCTTCGATGGGACGTTCTGGACGGACGAGGAGATGATTGCGCTTGGGGTGGGTAAGAAAACGGCTCGTCAGATCGATCACCTGCCGATCAGCGGCCCCGGCGGAAGCCTCGAGCAGCTGTCGTCACTGCCGTGCCGGCACCGTGTCTACACGCACATCAACAACACCAACCCCGTGCTGATCGAGTCCTCTCCCGAGAG
>JAICEG010000267.1 GCA_025924295.1 Vicinamibacteria bacterium | reverse complement strand
GCCGCCACGCCGATCAGCGCGTTCTGAGAAAGCTTGACCACGACCGCTGCGTCACGCGCCGCATCGCTGATCAACTCGCCGCCCGCGACAACCGCCGCGCTCGTGTCGAGCGTTCCGCCCAGCCACGCTCCCGCAACGACGTCGGGCATGCCCATCACCCTCGAGATCCACGGCATGATGACCATCATCGGCATGGCGACGACGAGCACCAGAGACGTCACGTACGAGAGCTTCTTGCGATCGCCTTGAATCGCCCCGCACGCCGCGATCGCGGCGGACACGCCGCAAATGGACACGGCGCTCGCCAGCATCGTTGCGAACTCGTCATCCACGCGCAGCCGCCTGGCCAGCCAGAACGCGAATGTCCAGACGCTCAGGACGACGACGAGCGCCTGCGCGATGCCCAGGAAGCCGGCGCGCAAGATGTCGTCGAGGAGGATGCCAGCGCCCAGCACGACAAGGCCGGTCTTGATGTAGTACTCCGTGCGAACCGCTTCGCGCAGCCACGTCGGCACGGGCACTATGTGGTTGACGACCAGGCCGATGAGGAGCGCGAACACGACGTACTCGAGGCTCCACGCCGAGACCATCGGGAGAGCCGCGATCGCTTGTGCCAGCCACGCGAGCGCGGCCAGGAGGAGCGCACCGGGAAGGAATCTCGTCAACCGGGAACCGAGCACTGCGGCTCCCGCAGTCAGCGGTATGAGAACCAGCAGCGCAACCTGAACCGGGTCTGTGGATCGCACCCCCACGAGCGCAAGCGCGATGAGGCAGCCCCCGACAAGAACCGAGAGCCAATCCTCGCTGATGAGTGGCGGGCGTTCCGAAACTGCTTCGCGCGGCGCGTCGGTGATCCCGGCCGTCTGGGTGGCGCTCGTGTGCATGGGCGAGAGATTACTCCCGATCGCCCTGCCGAGCACAGCCTGGTTGACTTGTGTAGGGCGGGTCTTGCTTTGCAGACCCGCCGGCCGTCAGGCCGCAGATTCGGCTCGCTCGGCATCCTTCCAGCGGAATTCGAGCACCAGTCCGCTGACGCTGAGCATGTCGCCATCCTCCAGGTTGTGACGTCCCTCGAGACGCACGTCGTTGACGAGCGGCTTACCCCCCAGCGCCGTCGCGATGTAGGTGTTGCCACTGCGGGCGATCGCTATCGCCACCGACGGCTTGAACCAGCCTTGCAGGCGGACGAGCGCCGTGTCGGATCGTCCGATCAGCGACGTGTGCGCTCCGAGATCGTACTCGTCCTGCTCCGAGCGGCCTGAAACGACACGAAGCACGCCCATCCGTGGCGCGGGCGCCGACGAAGACGCCGGCCGGGGGTTGATCGACCTGGCCGCTTCGACGCGCGCGGTTTCAAGCGTCGCACGCAGCGCACGGTGCTGCTTGGTATCGAGGTAGACCGTGTCGCCCAATCCTTCCATCGGCGCCGTCGTGACGGGCGGCGCTTCGCCCGCGGTGCGGTCGAACACGAGCTGATGCTTGCCGACCAGTACCTCGTCGCCGTGCTGCAGCAGCTGGCGCGTAATCGGCCGGCCGTTGACGAAGGTGCCGTTGGTGCTGCGCAGATCCTCGAGGACCACCTGGTTGCCTTCCAGATAGACGCGCGCGTGATGACCCGAGACGGCGGGGTTGTCGATGATCACCGCGTTGTCCGGGAGACGCCCGATTGTCACACCCGTTCCGAGGGCGTATTCCTTCAGGACGATCCCTTCATACTGGAGCGTTAGTTTCGACATCGTGTCCTCGTCTCACTGCTGAATGCGGGCGGAGTGTCTTCTTCACGTGCCCCCCGACCTCATCGATCAACCGGCGCCACCATCCGCCAGTCACTTCCACCACCACCACCGTGATGTTGTCGGCGCCACCGTTCTCGTTGGCGGCCGCAATCAGGTGGTCGCAGATCTGCTGCGGCTCCTGAAACGTCCGGATGGCCTTCGCCACCTCCGCCTCCGGAACCATGCGGGTCAGGCCATCGCTGCACAGCAGCACGTAGTCTCCCGACTGCAGCGGCACTTCCGTGACGTCCACGTCCACGGCGGGCTCGCGACCCAGCACGCGCACGAGCACGTTCTGCTGCTCGATCGGCAGCTGCCGACCCTCGTCGATCAGCCCGGCCTCGACGTGCGCCTCGATCAGCGAGTGATCGCGCGTGAGCGGCTCGAGCCGATCGTCGTGCCACAAGTAGGCGCGGCTGTCTCCGACGTGCGCCACACCAGCAATCTGCTCGCGGATCCACGCACCAACAACGGTCGTACCCATGCCGGCCTGGCGCGGATCCTTCTGCGCCTGGCCGTAGATGAACTCGTTCGACTGACGCACCGCGTCGAGCAGGCGCGTCGTGTGCGGCATGAAGGGCGACGACTCGGCGGCGCTGCCGTTCCGATGGTCGTCGGTGAGCTGGCGTGCGATGCTCTGAATCGCCATCTCGCTCGCCACTTCCCCTGCTGGTGCGCCACCCATGCCGTCGCAGACGACGAACAGGCCGTCTTCGGCCCGTGACATGTAGGCGTCCTCGTTCTGAGGGCGGACCCGTCCCGTGTCGGTCCGCGCACCAACTCTCAGCCGCATCGCTCTCTCTGATTTCAAGCCGTACGCCGGGGACCGGGGGGTGCGAAAGTGCGCGCTGCGAGGAAAATTCGTCGCAGGCGAGATGCGGATCCCTCCTCACGCGCGCACGTGAAGAGCGTTTTTCGTCCGGCGCCTTACAGAAGCGTCAGTCTTTCTCTTTCGGCAGTTCGAGGAAGCGCGGCGTGTGACCGGTTCGTTCTTCGAGCGCGAGCAGCACGCGCTTCAGGAGCACCTCGTCGAACCGCATCGACACGAATTGTTCCTCCGTGTTCGTGCGAAGCGCGATCCAGTCGCGCGAGACCTGGATGCCAAACCTGCTCAGCGTACCGCCCGCCCGCGCCACAGGTGCCGGCCCCTGCGGCGAGTGCCAGAGCGGGTCGCGACCGCGCGACACACTGATCGCCAGCACCCGTCCATACGAGAACGAGCACAACGGCTCGGCCGGGTTGTTCGTGGGGATGATCGTGATCTTTCCGTCGCCCATGAGCAGCTGAGCGCCCTGCTCCTTCGACTTGCGCGTACCAACGAGAGCCCGGGTCTCGAACACGAGGATCGGATCCGACTCGATGCTCGGCCGAGTCACGCGCCGCTCGACCGGCGGCGGCTCGGGCACTTCGACCGGCGCAACTGGTTCCACTGGCGGTGGCGGCAGCATGCTGGCCGCGACCGGTGCGCGATTCACCTCGCGACGCGGTGTCACCGGTGCCGCTGCGGTCTCGCTCACCGGAGGTGCCGCGGCCGCCGCGCTGCGGACGCCCTCGCGCTGCGGGGCCTGAGCAACCGTCGTCTCAACGGGCTCTACTGGCGTGGCTGGCTCGAGCGCCGGTGCAGGTACCGTCTGCGCGACAGCGGGAGCGGTCGATTCGATCGCGGCCTGCGTCGTATCACCGCGGAACATCATGTAGCCGACGATCACGACGCCGATCACGACGACTGCTGCCGCGGCCGGCGCCCAGACGTTGCGGCCTCGTCGCGCTGGCGCTGCCGCCGTGGGGCGATCGCTGACGATCGGCGGCTCCTGGCTCACGACCGGCCGCTCCTGTGACAGATCCAGCGTGTCGGTGATCGCCGGCGGGGGAACGATGGCCTCTCTGCCACTGACCGCAAAGGTCTTGGCGAGCTCCGCCATCGCCAGCGGACCAGTTGCACGCGACAGCGCTTCGCGGAACTCTTCGGCAGACTGGAAACGCTCGCCCTGTGTCTTCGCCAGGGCGCGCTGCACGATCGCTTCGCACCAGTCGGGCAGCCCGCCACGATGCGCGCAGAGCGGGATCGGCGTATCGCGGATCTGCCGCTGCAACATCCCGAGCGCAGTATCCGCCGCAAAGGGCAACGCGCCCGACAGCAGTCGATAGAACAACACGCCAACGGAATAGAGGTCGGAACGTCCGTCGACCTCCTCGCCGAGCACCTGCTCGGGAGACATGTACGCCGGCGTTCCCATCAGGCGGAAATCGACGGTCTTCTGCTCGGCGCCGAGGACGCGGGCGATCCCGAAGTCCATGATCTTGATGGAGCCCTCGTCGGTGACCATGACGTTGGCGGGCTTGACATCGCGATGCACGACACCGGCGCGGTGTGCATGCTCGAGTGCTGACAAGATCTGGTCGATGACGTAGGCCGCTCGCTCCGGCGAGATGGCTCCCAGGCGCTCTGACAGTTTGTCGAGCGACTCGCCGCGCACGAACTCCATCACCATCAGGAGGTCGCCATCGGCACGAAACAGTTCGAAGATCGTGGCGATCTGCGGGTGGTTGAGCCGCGCAAGGATCGTCGCTTCGGCACGGAAGCGCGACATCACTTCCGTGTTCGCGAGATCGGGGTTCAGGGTCTTGACGGCGACGTCGCGATGAAGCGTCTCGTCCACGGCCTTGTAGACGACGCCAGCGCCACCTCGCCCGAGTTGGCCAACGATCCGGTACTTGCCGATGGTCCTGCCAATCATGTCAGTCCCGTGCAACGAGGAAGAAGTTCCTTCACGCCTCGCGCGGAAGTGCGCGCCACAGCGCACCGCGACGCAGCCGGCTCATCTGGAGCCTCTAGCTCCTTTCGGACTGATGCGGAGCAGGCGATAGAGAGATAATCGCGGCTTCGCCGACTGACGTGAAACTGCATGCTCCGACGATCGCATTGGCCGTGTCGCTCGTTGTCGCGCCGACCGCGGGCGCGCAGCGCGGCGGCGCCACGCCTGGTCTCAGAGACGTGCACGTCACCGCCATCGCCGGCGTCGTCGCGGCCGGGTCCAGGTGGACAGTTGCCTGGCAAGGGTCCGACAACGCGGACGGCATCGTCGGCACGCCGGATGGTGGTCTGCTTTTCGCGCAGGAGCAACCGCGGCGCGTCAGCCGGCTCGATGCCATGGATCGTGTGTCGGTGGTGCTGGAGGGAACGCGCGGCGTTGGATCGATCGCGATAGATGCGAACGGGCGCATCGTTGGCGTCGAACGCACGTGCACCGATCCCGGCGGACGCCCCGAACAATGCACGGAGGCGACGGCGGTGAGCGTGCTCTCGCCGGCGCGAGTCGTCCTGGCCGACCGCTTCGAGGGCAAGCCGCTCGGGCGTCTCAACGATTTGGTCGTCGACGCAAGAGGGGGCGTCTACTTCACGGTTGGTGGCGCGTACTACGCGGCGCCGGACGGTGTGGTGAGAAGCCTGGGTGACAACATCCGCGCGAACGGCATCATGCTGAGTCGCGATGAAACGATCGTCTACGTCACCAACGGCAACGCGATCCTGGCGTTTGACATTCTTCCCGACGGCCGAGTGACCAACCGGCGTGAGTTCGCGACGCTCGACGCTGGCGGTAACGGCGACGGCATGGCCATCGACAACGAAGGACGGCTGTATGTGACGTCAGCGCCCGGCGTTCAGGTCTTTGCGATCGACGGCCGATACCTCGGTCTCATTCCAACGCCGCGCAACGCGATCAGCGTTGCCTTCGCAGGGCCGAAGAAACAAACGCTCTATGTCGTCGGGAGCGGCGCACTCGGACCCGATGGCAAGGAATTCACAACGCCGGACGGCGTGAGAAACAACGCGAAGACGATCTACCGGCTCCCGATGGAGACCGCCGGCTTCGCGGGTCGGCCGAAGTAAGCGCCAGAGGTCAGCTCACGGGGTTGGGTCTGGCCAGTCGAACGAGCTCCGGCGCGGCGAGCCGCGAACCTTTGTAGGCGGTGACGTCGCCGAACCTGAGACCACGTTCCCAGTCGTCACGCGCCTCACTGATTTCGTCCGGCGTGCGCGCCACGAAGTTCCACCACATCAGAATCGCTTCCGGAAATGGCGGACCGCCGACGAGCAGGAGACGCGCGCCGCCGTGGCTGGCAAATGCAGCCTCCGTGCGCTGCATGCCGAGATAGTAGAGAACACGTTCGCGCAGCGGCTGACCGTCGAGATGACAATCGCCTGTCAGCACGAGGATCCCGTACTCGAAGTCACGGCGCAGGGGAATCTCGAGGGTCTCGTCACGATGGATTTGCAGATCGGCGCCAACCAGGTCGGAGAAGTGCTCGGCCGGCGAAACCGTTTCCGCAAGACCACCGGAGAACACGCGAACGATGCCACCGCGAGGTTCGAGGACGGGGACAGCGGTCACATGTTGAAACGATGCAGCTCGATGCCGGTCGCGATCGAGCAGCGCCGTCCAGAGCTGCACGCCGTTCAATCGCCCCGAGTTGTCGGCTGGTGTGCGCTCGGCGTGCGCGATCGCATGCCCCGATGTCATGACATTCACCCCGCCTGGGCGAAGAATCGCCTCTTGCCCGAGGCTGTCGTCGTGCACGACCTCGCCGTCGAGCAACCAGGTCACGGTCTGCAGGCCCATGTGCGGGTGCGGGGCGACGTCCATCGGCATCCCCTCGGTGAACGAGAGCGGGCCGAACCGATCGAGAAAACACCACGGGCCAATCAGGCGGCGGCCTTTCACGGGCAGCGCACGCGAGATACGCAGCGTGCCGAGTGCGATCTCGTAGTTCGCGTATGCATCGAGCCGCCGCTCCGTGGCGCCGAGCGCCACCAGCGACTCTGCGGCAACGGCTGGCTTCGTCATTGAGAACAGTCTAGCCCGACGCCCGAATTACAATGCGGCATGCCTTTCCGCCGTCATACTTCTGTTCTCGTTGGTCTCCTCGTGGTCTCTGCGGCCCTTCTCGGTGCGTGTGCACGTTCGGCTCCGGCGTCGTCCATCCCGAGGACTCCCGATGGCAAACCGGATCTCCACGGGATCTGGCAGGTTCGCAATCGTGCGGCAGCCGACCTGGAGGATCACGTGGCGCGTCACCTCCTTCCAGCCGGAAAGGGAGTCGTGCAGGGTGGCCCGATTCCATATCAGCCCTGGGCAGCGACCAGGAAACTCGAGAACGCAAAAACCAGGCTGACCGCCGACCCGCTGGCGAACTGCTTCATGCCCGGCGTGCCGCGCATCATGTACATGGAATTCCCCTTCCAGATCTTCCAGACACCGGACCACATCGCGATGACGTTCGAGTGGTCGCAGGTGCACAGGACGATCTACACGAACGGAGCGCCCCACCCTGACGGAATCGAGTTCTGGATGGGGGATTCTCGCGGGCGCTGGGAAGGCGACACGCTGGTCGTCGATGTGGTGGGTTTCAACGAAGGCAGCTGGATCGATCTGGTCGGCGATCCGCACACCGACCAGCTGCGCCTCACCGAGCGGTACACCCGGAAGGACTATTACACGCTGCGCTACGAGGCGACGATCGACGATCCAGGCGCCTATACCGAACCCTGGACTGTCGGCTTCGACATCCTCTGGGACGAGAACGGAGAGATCCAGGAGTACATCTGCCAGGAGAACAGCCCGTGGATGCGGCGT